>DOVS01000202.1 GCA_003519965.1 Betaproteobacteria bacterium | reverse complement strand
AGGGCAAGCCCAGCGTATTGGGCATTGCCTCCGGCGCGGTCGCCGGACTAGTGGCGATCACCCCGGCTTCCGGTTTCGTGGGCGTGATGGGTGCGCTGGCGATCGGCATCGTGGCGGGTGTGGTCTGCTTCTGGAGCGCGACCGCCCTCAAGCATATGCTGGGCTACGACGACTCGCTCGACGCCTTCGGCGTGCATGGCGTCGGCGGCATGATCGGCGCCATCCTAACCGGCGTGTTCGCGGTCAAATCGATCGGCGGCACCGCCGGCCTGCTGGAAGGCAACGGCGGACAAGTGGTCACACAGCTTCTCGCCGTCGCCGCCACCACCGTTTATACCGCGGTCGCTTCCTTCATCATTCTCAAGGTCATCGATGTCGTGATCGGCTTGCGCGTGACGGAAGAAGAAGAACGGGAAGGTCTCGACGTCAGCCTCCACGGCGAACGCGTGGAATAGTCTCTCTCTCCTCCGTTAAGAGGATTTGGGCGGCCCATGGGCCGCCCTTTTTTATGGGCGCGCGTCCGGCCAATCCGCGCCGCACACCGGGATCGCTGCCCGGTTAATGCGCCGCGGCGGCCTGCTGGATCGCCCGCAAGGTCGGGGCTTTAATGCCGGCTTCGTCGGCAAAGTGGAGGTTACGCGCTAAGCGCTGCGCCGCGCTGCGTCCGGTGCATAAGTGATCGGGGTCGGCGTCGATCGCTTCGGCCAGACCATGCAACAGGTGTTCGCGGTCGTTTTTTCGCCCGGTCAGCCAGTCTTGTATGTCCAGCACTTCGCTGGCGACGGCGCGCGCTAAGGCGGAGTGGCCGCGCCACAATTGACCCACGTTGCCGCCGGTTTTCAAGCCGCCGATATTCGTGGCGAGGATGTAAAGATTTTTGCGCGCCAGCTCGTAGATCAGCGTTTCCTCGTCGGCAATACCGCGCGCGGGCAGGCCGATCGCCGTCAAGGCGCCGCACAGTATTTCGGCGGCGGGGCCAAAAACCGGCGACGGCAAAATCGGTTTGGCGTCGGCGCCCTTTTTCTTTTCAAACCAAACCACGGCGACGGTCGGGCGTTCGACGCCGTGCGTGCGCCAGTCCCGCGGCAACAACTCATTTTGGAGCAATGCGCAGCATGTCCGCCACGAGACGGGCAAAGCGGCCAGCACTGCCGGCAGATCGGGCTCCGCCACCGCCACCAGCACCAACGCCGGGGTAGGAACGCGCGCCGCGATGGGCGAGAGAGCGTCACCGCGATTGACGGGGACCACGGTGAATCCGGTCCGCAGCAAACCGCCGGCGAAAATTCGTCCCAATTGACCCAAACCGACGACTACCGCTGTTTTTCGCTGCATGCAGCCGATCCCTTCCTTGGCGATCTTAATTCAGGAACGCATTTTATACCGGATCGCACCCCATCGCGCGGCCTGACGCAGCCGCCGTCTTCCGCTACAATCGGTGTCATTATTTCTCCCGGATACACTCCATTCATGGTTCCTCATTTAACGACCGCGCTTTCCGGCCCTCTCCTCGAACTGGAGCAGCGGATTCTAGACGGCATGTCGGATGCCGAGCATTGGCTGCGCACTCGCTGGTATGACCACACTACGCCGTTTTACGCATCGGTGGACTTACGCAACAGCGGCTTTAAGCTGGCGCCGGTCGATACGAATTTGTTCCCGGGCGGGTTTAACAACCTGACCCCGGAGTTCATGCCGCTGTGCGTCCAAGCGGTCATGACGGCGGTGGAAAAAATTTGCCCGGACGCGCAACGCTTCCTGCTGATCCCGGAAAACCACACCCGCAATCTATTTTACCTGCAAAATATCGCCACCCTCGCCTATATTTTGCGCCAATCCGGGATGGAAATCCGCATCGGCAGTTTGTTGCCGGAAATTACCGAACCGACGCCGATCGCCCTACCCACCGGCGATACGCTGCTACTGGAACCGGTTAAGCGCCACGGCTCCCGGCTCCGGCTGGCGGATTACGATCCCTGCGCCATTCTCCTGAACAACGACCTGTCCGGCGGCGCGCCCGGTCTATTGCAGGGATTGAGCCAGTACGTGATTCCACCGCTAAAGGCAGGATGGGCGACCCGACGGAAATCCCGGCACTTCGCCGCTTACGAACAAGTAGCGAAGGAATTCGGTGCGCTGCTCGATTTCGACCCGTGGCTAATCAACCCTTATTTCACCCGCTGCGGTGAAATCGATTTCCGCGAACGGCACGGAGAAGAATGCCTAGCCACCAACGTAGACCGCATGCTGCAAGATATCCGCAAGAAATACGCGGAATACGGCATTCGCCAGAAACCCTACGTGATTATCAAGGCGGACGCCGGCACTTACGGCATGGGCATCATGAGTGTCAAGGACGCGGCGGAAGTGCATGGCCTTAACCGCAAACAACGCAACAAGATGGCGGTCATCAAGGAAGGACAGGCCGTAACGGACGTTATCCTGCAGGAAGGGGTGCATACCTTCGAGAATATCAACGGTGCGGTAGCCGAGCCGGTCGTGTATCTGATCGACCACTTCGTGGTGGGCGGCTTCTACCGGGTGCACACTGGCCGCGGCAAGGACGAGAACCTTAATTCTCCCGGCATGCATTTCATGCCGCTGGCGTTCGAAACTGCGTGCACCATGCCGGATACCGCCGCTGCGCCGGAAGCGGTGCCCAACCGTTTTTACGCCTATGGGGTCGTGGCGCGCTTGGCGTTGCTGGCGGCGGCGTTGGAGTTGGAATCCATGCCGGGGGGCGCGTGACCGTGGCCGGGGCGTCCCGCGGATGAGCGCCGCGCATTGCCCGCAACGCGCGAGGAACAAGACAAAATGAATTTCGCCTTCCTTCTCGACCCGCTGGACAGCCTGAAAATTTACAAGGATTCCAGCTACGCCATAATGCGCGCGGCGGCGGCGCGCGGCCACCGCTTGTTTGCGATACAGCAAGAGGATGTCGTGCTGCGCGACGGCCGCGCGGCCGCCCTCGCCGCCGAACTGACGCTCGCCGCCGGAGAGCCGCGCTGGTATCGCTTGGAAGACAAGACCGAAACATCCCTGGCCCGGTTCGACGCGGTGCTGATGCGCAAGGATCCGCCCTTCGATCAGGAATATCTTTACAGCACCTATTTGCTGGAACAGGCGGAAAAAGAGGGTGCGCGAGTATTTAACCGGCCGCGCGCGATCCGGGATTACAATGAGAAGCTGGCGGTCTCCAATTTTCCCGCCTTTGCCGTCCCCACGCTGGTAACGCGGCAAGCGGCGTTAATCGGCGAGTTTCTCGCCGCCGAGAACGATATGATTCTCAAGCCGCTCGACGCCATGGGCGGTAGCGGCGTTTTCCGGGTGCGGCAAGGCGATCCCAACACCAACGTGATTATCGAAACCCTCACGCAACTGGGGCGCAGCACCATCATGGCGCAGCGCTATATTCCCGAAATCGCCCAGGGCGACAAACGTATTTTGCTCATCGACGGCGAGCCGGCGCCTTATGCGCTAGCGCGCATTCCCAAGGCGGGAGAAACTCGCGGCAACCTTGCCGCCGGCGGCAAGGGGGTCGCGCAGCCTCTGTCGGCGCGAGACCGGGAAATCGCCGCAGCGGTGGGGCCATGGGCGCGCGCCCATGGCTTACTGCTAACGGGATTGGATGTCATCGGCGACTATTTGACCGAGATTAATGTCACTAGCCCCACCGGGATAGTGGAAATCGCCGCGCAAACGCCCTGCGACGCGGCGGAAATGATGATCGATGCACTGGAGCGGCTATGTTGAAGAGAAAACCTTTCATGGCGGCAGGCGGCAAAGGACTGCCGATCCTGTTCGTGTTGGCGCTGGGGTTCTCCGGCTGTAGCCGGGAAACGCCGATTTACCATCAGCAGGGGTTCGTGTTCGGCACCATGGTGGAAGTGACCATCGCCGGCGTGCCCAAAGCGCGGGCGCAGAAGCTGGCGGGGCATGTCCTCTCCGACTTCGATATCATGACCCACACACTCAACGCCTGGAAACCGGGCACCTTGTCGCGCATGAACGCAATATTCGCGCTCAGTCCCTCCAAGGCGGCCATTGCCCCCGGCATGATTCCCATTCTTCGGGACGCCACCCGCTATTCCACGCAATCGGGGGGATTATTCAACCCCTCCATCGGCAAGTTGATCCAGCTCTGGGGATTTGAAAGCGACACGATCACGCCCCGCCGCCCCGACCCGGCGCAAATCGCCGCCCTGGTCAAAGCCAACCCGCAAATGACGGACATCGTCATCGACGGCATTCAATTTTACAGTAAGAACCCCGCCGTCCGGGTCGACTTGGGCGGCTACGCCAAAGGGTACGCTCTCGACATCGCCGCCGCCTATTTACGCGCCCAGGGCGTGAAAAACGCGCTGATTAATATCGGCGGCAATATCATCGCCCTCGGCCGCCACGGCGACCGTCCGTGGGAAGTCGGCATCCAAGATCCGCGTAAGCCGGGGCCAATCGCCACCCTGGCGCTGCACGATGGCGAGGCTATCGGCACCTCCGGCGATTATCAGCATTATTTCATTATCGACGGCGTGCGTTATTGTCATATTATCGACCCACGCACCGGTTATCCCGCCCAAGGCGTCCAGTCGGTCACGGTGCTAACGCCGCCTGGCCCACGAGCCGGCGTCCTGTCCGACGTCGCCTCCAAGCCGCCTTTTATCGCGGGCGTCCAGGGATGGCGCGCAGCGGCCCGGAAAATGGGCGTCGATCAGGTCATGCTCATCGACGATCACGGCCAAATTTATCTGACCGCCGCCATGAAAAAACGATTGCATTTCTTAGAGAAGGGGCGTGCGATCCATGTCGTCCCCTAATCGCCGCGCATTGGCTTTCCGCCGCCGGCGGCCGGTATAATTAATGCCGCCGCCCTGGAATCGAATCGAAGGATCATTTACATGATCGGGATATTCATTATCGCCCACGGCGCCTTGGGCGAAAGCTTTATTCAATGCGCCAAACACGTACTAGGCGACGATTTGCCGCTCGTCGCCCACGCACGGGTTACCGCGGAGGACGATCCCGCCGTGATGCTGCCCCAATTGCAGCAAGCAGTGCAGCGGCTAAACCAAGGCGACGGCGTATTGGTGCTGACCGATATGTATGGCGCGACACCCAGCAATATCGCCTGCCGCCTAGTGGAGCCGGGAAAGGTGGAAGCGGTCGCCGGCGTCAACCTGCCCATGCTGATCCGGGCGTTGAGTTACCGCTGCGAGCCACTGCCCGCCATGGTGGATAAAGCCTTGGCCGGCGGCAGTAACGGATTAGTGCATATCACGCGAGAGGTTTGCAGTGTTGCAACAACAAATGGAAGTCATCAATAAACTCGGCCTGCACGCCCGGGCGTCCGCCAAGCTAACCCAGACCGCCGGCGGTTTTCAGAGCGAAATTTGGCTCTCCCATCATGGCAAGCGGGTCAATGCCAAAAGCATCATGGGCGTCATGATGTTAGCAGCGAACCAAGGAACCCGCCTGAGTGTCGAAATCGACGGGCCGGACGAGACGGAAGCGCTGTGCGCGATTGAAGCCCTGATCGGCAGCCGCTTTGGAGAAGATGAATAATTCCCGTGGAGCGGAAAAAGCGATGAGCTTTACCATGCATGGCGTCGGCGTATCCAGCGGCATCGCCATTGGATACGCCCATCTGATTTCCCACGAAATGACCGACGTGGTGCATATTACTCTGCCCGCCACCGCCATTCTCCAGGAAATCGACCGGTTCGAGCAGGCGGTGCAGGTCGTCCGCGACGAGCTGGCGCAATTGCGCGCCTCGATTCCGGCCAGTGCGCCGGCGGAAGTCGGCGCCTTTCTCGGCGTGCATCATATGATCCTGAACGACGCCATGCTGGCCGAAGCGCCGAAGGAACTGATCCAATCCCAGCACTGCAACGCGGAGTGGGCGCTCAAGCAGCAAATGGACAGCCTGCTCGCCCAATTCGATGAAATCGAGGACGACTATTTGCGGGAACGCAAGTTCGATATCACCCAGGTGGTCGAACGGGTGCTCAAGGCGCTGCTCGGCCGCCCCGGCCAGTTGGGAGAAACCCCGCGGGAACACAGTATTCTGGTGGCGCACGATTTGAGCCCGGCCGATATGATTTTGTTCAAGCAAAACCGGTTCGCCGCCTTCATCACCGATGTCGGCGGAGCGACGTCCCACACCGCGATCCTCGCCCGCAGCCTGAACATTCCCTCGATCGTCGCGCTGCACCAGGCGCGCCAGTTAATCCGCGAACACGACCAGTTAATTATCGACGGTGGTCAAGGGGTCGTGATCGTCAACCCCGACGGACAAATCCTGCAAGAGTACCGGCTGCGGCAGAACCAGCTCGAACTGGAGCGGCAAAAGCTCAAGC
>DOVS01000114.1 GCA_003519965.1 Betaproteobacteria bacterium | reverse complement strand
GTCGGTGGTGATAATAGCGTCCGGCACATTATCCAGCACCGCCCGCATATAGCGCTTGGCGGCGGCCAGATGACGCACCAGCGGCCGCACCCGCAAAAACAGGAAACCCGCTCCCAAGGCAATCAGCAGCAGAAAAACGACCAGCGCCCGGCTTAACTGTTGCCGCAGCGGCTGATACAAATCGCGGGCGTCGATCTTCAACACCATGCCCAGGCCGGAATCGCCGATCGGCGTATAGGCCGCGATCACTGGCGCGCCCTGAAAGCCGCTTTCCGTCATTACGCCTTGCCGCCCCGCCAACGCCCGGCGCATGGGCGCGGCATACCCTTCGCCAAAAGCGTCCCGCCGCCCTTCGGTCAGCCCGGGCGACAGGAAGCACGCCAGCCCGACGCGCTGCTTGGCGCAGACGTTGAAATCGGCGGACGCCCCCCATTGTTTGGCATGATCGAAAACCGCGTTGAGCTTGTTGAGCCGGATTTCGATGACGACCCGGCCAACCCGGCGCCCGTCGTAGAAAACCGGCGCCCTCAATCGCACCCGCCAGCCGTCGCGCCAAAACAGCGCAGCGGGATAGGGCGTGCGCAACGGCACGCGAAAACCGGCCAGCGGTTCCGTGCGGCCGCTGGCGACGACTTCGCGGCCCGCAGCATCCATGACCTGAAAACGGGTCACCGACACCATTCCCCAGGTTTCGGTGATGCGCACGAATTGCTCGTAGAATGCACCGGCGCCCTCGACCGCCGCTCCCTTGGCGAGAAAGCGGCCCAGCGCGGGATGCGACACAATACTGGCGGTTTCGTGGACGGCCGCCTCGATCTGATTCTGAAAGAGCAGCGTATCGGTATAGAGAACGTTCTGGAAAGATTTTTCCAGCAACGGCACCGAATGGCGGGAGACGACCATAACCCCGCCGAGTCCGGCGGCTAAGGTCAAGCCTAGCAGCAGCATAGCGCTCAATACCAGAATTTGCCGGTCTTCCCGCCATTGATAAAACGCCCAGAACCAATCCGAGGCGGCGCAGGCCAGCCATAAACCCACCGCCAAGACGACCATGCCGGCCGCCGCCGGCACGCTCATGGCGACGGCGCGGGGCGATACCCCGTAAATCAGCGCCAAATCGGGCATATGGGCGCACAAGCCGACGAGGCCGATCGTCAGAATCGCCGCCAGCCCGCCTTGGGCCAACAAGGAAGCCGCCCGCTGAGCGACACGGTCGAGCAACGCCAGCATCGCTCCACTCAAAACGAAGCCGATAGCGCTTAACGCCCCCATCCCGCCAAGCAGCGGCGCATCGGGGTAAAATACGGCGGCGAGGGCGGCCGAAACCACCGCCGCGCCCATGACGGCCCGCAGCCGACGCAGCCGGTGAAAACGGGAAACCATCAGGCCGACACCCGCCAGAAGAAAGCACCAGGCTTCGGCGGATGTCATCGCGAATAGGGCGGGAAACGCATGGGCCGCCCCAAAAACGCCCGCGACGAAAAGCACGAGTCCGGTCAGCACGGGCGGAACAATTGTTTTCATACGGCAACACTCCGGCGGATGGCGGCGGCGGCGCGCCGTCATCCGGGTACAACCCGATAGCCGCCGCGCCCGAAAGCCGACGGCGCACTTCACCACAACGGAGAAGCGGTTTTATTATAGCGGCCGCACGGGAAAACCCGGTTGATTTAAATCAACGCCGCAGGCGATCGCAACGGCAAGCGCGCCGTCCGCCGCCGAGAAACGCCGCTAGCGTCTCGTGGCGGCGAGGCCAGCGGATTGCGCAAAAAAAAATGCCGCGGGAAAGCCGGGAGAGTAGGGGGGAAACTCTCGGCCCCGCGGCAAGGCAGACGAGAATGCCTCAACGGCAAACCCGCTACCGGGGGGAAATCTGGCGACGGCGAACGGCGGTTTACAACGGCCGCGCGCGCATCGCTTCATGAGCGGCGTCGTCCAGCGTGTCCAAGGACAACGCAATTTCCACGATTTGCCGGCTGCTAGGCGAAGGCTGGGAAAACCGCAATGTCTGGAACAGCCGCTCGAGCCCCGCCGCTTGCTCGCTGACCTGCCGGCAGCCGGAGGCGTCGGCTAGCCGCTTCAGCTCATGGGCGAGACGGGGCAATTGGCCCAGCTCCAACGTATTGGTTAAACCCCGCTGGGCGCGGTTCCATAACCGATTGATCTCGTACAGCTTAAGCGGCAGTGCATCGGCAAACTGTTGGTGAACGGCATGAACGCGCGGCACATAATTAGCTAGCGAAGGCATGGGTTTGCTCCTGAAATAAATGGGGAAACGAGGGTTGCGGACGAACCGAGAACGCGTCATCCGGTTCGGCGTAATGCGCTTTGATTTGCAGAATTTCCGGCAAAGCACGATGAAAATTCACCACCAGCGCGGGATCGAAATGCGCCCCGCTTTGGCGGTCGATCTCGGCGACGGCGTGTTCGACGCGCCACGGCGCTTTGTATGGCCGCGCCGAGGTCAACGCGTCGAATACATCGCAAATCGCGGTAATTCGCGCCAAGGGGAAAATTTCCTCTTGTTTCAGGCCATGGGGATAACCGCCGCCATCCCATTTCTCATGGTGTTGCAGAGCGATCACGCGCGCGCTTTCCATCAAATCGGAATGATGGCCGGACAAGATGCGCGCGCCGATGGTGGTATGGGTTTGGATGAGTGTCCGCTCTTCGCGGCTCAGCTTGCCGGGTTTCATCAAGATGCGGTCGGGAATGCCGATCTTGCCGATGTCGTGCATCGGGCTCGCGTGCCGCAACAGGTCCGCCGCCGCTGGCGTGAATCCCGACGCCTGGGCCAACACCCTGCAATATTCGCTCATGCGCACAATATGAAGACCGGTTTCGTTGTCGCGGTATTCGGCGGCCAGCCCGAGCCGCTGAATAATCTCCAGCCGCGTTTCCTCCAGCTCGCGCGTGCGCGCCTTAACGCTATCTTCCAATATTCGGTTCTGCATTTGGACGTGGCGGTGCAGTAAGCGCGTTTCCAGCAAATTACGAATACGGATGGCGATTTCCAAGGGATCGAACGGCGTGGCGATAAAATCCTTCGCGCCGCAATGCAGCGCCATCAAGCGGCTTTGCCGGTCTTGCCAGTGCGCCATCGCCATCACCGGCAGAAGATCGTCGCGCTGCCACCGTCTGAACTGGGCGATGGCCTGCAAGCCGGCGTGGCGAGGCAACGCACCGAGATCCAGTAACGCCAAGTCCATCTGGTTCAAAGGAAATCGCGTGCTCAAATCGTGGTACGCCGGCGTGGTTTCGATGGCGCTATACCCCTCGTCCCGCAGCAATTCCTCCAGCGCTTGGCGGGAAACCGTGTCGGCGTTAGCGATTAAGATTCTCGCCTGGCGCAAATCGATGGATGTATTCATGCGGCGGCCTGGCACGATGGTGTTGCCGGAGAGGCGGCGCCGAGTAACGCTTCCTTCCGCGGAATGTTTTCCAGCGCCGGCAAATCGAAATAGAAGGTGGTGCCCACGCCGACCTGACTGTCAAAGCCGATATCGCCGCCGAGGTGCTCCACGATTTTTTTCGTAATACTTAACCCCAATCCCGTGCCATTGGCTTTTTTCCGGCTGTCGGAGGCGTCGGCCTGGGAAAATTTGCTGAAAATCCGATCGCGAAATTCCTCTGGAACGCCGCTGCCGTGATCCGTCACGGCGACGCGCACCTGATCGTGCTCCCGGCTAACCGCGATACGGACCTCGTCGGCAGGATTCGACCATTTGGCGGCGTTGGATAGTAAATTCGCCATCACTTGCAACAGCCGGTCGCTATCGGCGTTGACCGTCGCCGCTGGCGACTCCGGCGCAAGAACGAATCGCACCTGGTGCTGGTCGGCGTAGCTTTGATTGGCCGCGATCGATTGCGCGACCACCTCGGTTATGTCCAGCGGCTTCATATTGAACACCATTTTGCCGGCTTCGATTTTTTCCATATCCAGGATATCGTTGACCAAGTGCAGCAGCCGGACGCTGTTGTTATGGGCGATTTCCAGCATCATCTGGGTTTCCCTGGGAATATTGCCGGCGACACCGCCCAACACTAAACTCAAGGAGCCGCGAATGGAGGTGATCGGCGTGCGCAACTCATGGCTCACCGTGGCGATAAATTCACTTTTTAAGCGGTCGACTTTCTTGCGCTCGGTCAGATCGCGCACAATCCCGATAAACAGCCGCTCGTCGTCCAACACTACTTCGTTGATCGACAAATCCACCGGAAATTCGCTGCCGTCGCGCCGCTGCGCGGTCACTTCTCCGCCGCTAATGCGCCAAGCGGCGTCCGCAGGATTCTCCGGCTCCGCTCCTTCGGGAACGGTGGGTTGCGGCAGCAACAGCGCGACGTTTTTACCCACGACATCCGCCGCGCGGTAGCCAAACGCGCTTTCCGCGCCTTTACTAAAGGATTCGATCGCTCCTTCGGGATTAAAGGTAATCACGCCGTCCGCGGCGTTATCCAATACGGTTTGCAGGCGTCGCGCACCAGCCAGAATCTCCCTTTCCTGGAACGCCAGATTCGACGACGCATGATTAAGCGCCTGAGTCAGCAACGTCATTTCCTCGGTACAGTAGCTGACCGGCAACTGCCGGCCGCGGTGGGCGTCCAGGTCGCGGGCGAATGCCGTCGCAACCTCCAGAGAATGCAACGGCCGTGTCAGGTAGGCAAGAATGAGCCCCGCGCTAATAATCACCGCCAACAAGGCGGTAACCAGGCTATTGCGCCAGATACGCGCCTTCACGCCGTCGATGTGGGCCATGCTGTAGTCCACTTTCACCCACCCCAGCAAACTGCCGCCGTCAATAGGCTGCCACGCGATCAGCTTGCCGGAATGGCTGAAGAACGACGCCTCCGCTGCGGGCGGCTCGATCTGGATAAGGGCCGTGGATCCACCGGGAAGCGCTAACCGCGTTTGGTTAAAACGCACTTGAGGTCGGCCTTCGCTATCCTTCACCACTTCGCTCATGACGCGGCCCGCCGCATCGCTGATTGTAATTGTCTCGATTTCCGGGAACCGCGCCGTTTGGCGAACCAGTTGCTCCAGGATGGCGTAATCCCGGGTAATCATGCTAGCGGTGCTGGCAGTGGCGAGTTCGCGCGCCAAAATAGTCGCCTGGGTGGTAAACGCGCGGCTAGCGAAACTAGCTTGTTCCTCCGCCGTGTACCAAGCGTGCCCGACAATGGTCAATGTGAGTAAGAAAGAGACGAAAATCGCCAATTGAACACGGAGTTTCCGTGGCCGGATTCGCTGCCAATAACTGATTTTATGCATCGTTATCCCCCCTACTCTACCGTTCCTTACATGCCGCCGGCGCAAAGCGCCACAGCGTAGACGACTCCCGCATTTCCCGGCCCCCGGCCGGTCTTCCCCTACCCGATGCAGCCCCATCCGGCGCTGACCGCCTTGCGGCTTTTATCCCCCTGCCGCAGCGGTTCGAGAGACTGTTTCATCCCTTTCCGACTCCCGCGCCGTCTTGACCGAGGCGTTGGGGCGCGCGTCGCGCGCCCCAACGCCCGGTTTACATTACGGGCGAGAATTTACGCCGTCCCAGCGAATGCATCCCGGTGTTCTCGCCACGCGCCTTTTTGCTGCGGCTGAGCATGTACTCCAGAATGTCCCTTTTGCCCAGCACTTCCGCCACGGTATGCGCGGAATTACGGCCGCTGCGAGAAATGATGTCCGGATCCGCGCCTAGGCTCATGAGCATCTTCACCGCATCGAAGTTACCCATCATGACCGCGAACATCAGCGCCGTATTGCCAAATTCGTCTTGGGCGTTCACATCGGATGCCGTTAAATTTTCACGCAAGACGTCGATATTGTTGTCGACCGCGGCGATGAAAGCGCGCAACCTTCTTTTTTCATTCAACGGCAACATCTTGATGGTGTGGTTTTCCGTTTTACCGATGTTTGTGTCGATAGCGGTTTTCATCTGCCTTCTCCTTCGGTTAACCCTACAATGTTGGATAGTCGCCTCGCAGGGAAAAAGCCGCCTGCGCATCGCTTCGTGCGCTCGTCTACGGTTCGATGAACCCTAGACTCGCTTTATTCTTAGAAACTCGTTTTCATCCTGCCGGCCAGCGGCCTTCTCCGGAACAGCGCACTCATTGCTGTCCCTTTGATCTCACAATATAACGGGGAGAGGTCAAAAACTATCGGCGTTGTCCTAAATGACTTGTAGGAATTTTCCGATATTCTCCGGCGGCGCCGGGGCCTTTCCACCACGATTCAACAATAGGCGCTTGCTTGGGGAAAAACGATCGGCGCCGTCCTAAATTCCGTGTAGGAATCGGCTGAACCGCTACGATCAACGGTCGCGGGAAGGAGGCAGCGAAGAGGCGATAAACCGGCGCAAAATAAAGGGAAGGCTGGCGTCCAGCGGCTTGTGGCAAACCATGCCCATGGACCACATCAACTGCTTGTTGAATTCATCGGTGGCGCCGGTGCAAAAGAGAATGGGAATTTCCGGCCTCATGGCGCGGATTTCCTTGGCAAACGAAATGCCGCTCACGCCAGGCAAAATGGCGTCGACCACCAAGGCGTCGAAATCGCCGAGATAAAACAATTTATGGGCGATCTCGGCATCCAGTGCAATGTCGCTGTCGATGGCCTCCGCCTCCAACGTCGCGGCGATATAGTTCGCCACATCGGCGTCGTCGTCTACGATTAGAAATTTCATTGGCGCAATCCTTATATAGTCATCGTGCGATTAGAACTGTCCGCGAAGCCGCTACGTTTCCCCGCGTCAGTCCGACGGTGTTTCAATGAGTTGATGGACGACCGCGTAACGGACCAGATCGGCGATATTGGCCATCCCCATTTTCTGTAAAATCCGCACCTTGTGGGTGCTCACGGTTTTGACGCTGAGGCATAGCTCATCGCCAATGGCGGAAATCGTTTTACCTTCCACGATCAGCTGCATAATTTGAAACTCCCGGTCGGATAAACGGCGATGGGGCAGCTGCTCCGTCGCCGGCCGGACGTCATACGCAAGCCGCTCGGCCACCGACGGACTAATGAACAATCCGCCTCCCGCCACTTTACGCAGCGCATCCACCAGCTGGGTCGAGGCGCTGTGCTTGGTCAAATAGCCGGAAGCGCCCGCCTTGATGGCGCGGATGGCGTATTGATCTTCTTGGTGCATGCTCAATACTAAAATCGGCAGTTTAGGTTTCTCGAGCTTCACTTGCTTAATGAGTTCGATCCCGCTCTTGCCGGGCATGGACATATCGAGCAACAGCACGTCCCATGCCTGCTCGCGTATCTTTTTCAGCACCTCGAAGCCGTCCGCCGCCTCTCCCGCAACGAAGAGATCGGCGGTATCGGAAAGGATTTGCTTCAATCCCGCCCGGACGATCATATGGTCATCCGCGACCAGCACCTTGATCTGCAACGCAGAAACTCCCGAGTTCCGTTTCGATGACAGGAAAATGGATTTCGATGGCGGTTCCTTCCCCGGGCGCGCTGGCCATTTGAAATTGCCCGCCCAGATTATAAGTGCGCTCCCGCATGCCGATTAAGCCGTAAGAATCGCGTTTGGGTTTATAGTCGGCCGCCATCCCTTGGCCGTTATCCTTGATTTTCAATACCAGCGCCTCCTCTTGGCGGCGCAGGGAAACCGCGACCTGGTTCGCCCCGGCATGGCGCGCCACATTGGTCAACGCCTCCTGGACAATACGGAATATCCCCGTCGCCAGGGGTTCTTCTACTTCGATATCCTCTGGGGTTAACGACAACTCGGCCGCCATGCCGTTACGCTCCCGGAATTGCTCCATCTGCCATTCGATCGCCGCCCCTAGTCCCAGGTCGTCCAGCAGCCAAGGGCGAAGATCGGACGCGATCCGGTGGACGGCGTTCATGGAGGCGTCCACCAATTCGGCCAGCGTGCTCACCTTTTGGACCAGCGCCGTCTGCCGCGGATTGAGCTTGGAGCTCAGCCAAAGCAAGTCCATTTTGAACGCGGTGAGCATCTGGCCTAATTCATCGTGCAGCTCGCGAGCGATATGCGCCCGCTCCTCTTCCCGCACCGTTTGCAGAAACGCCGATAAATCGCGCAACTGGCGGCGCGATTCATTCAGCTCCGTCTCCACTTCCTTGCGGCGGGTAATATCCTGAAAGGCGGTCAGACTCGCCACCACCGCGCCATCCGTCATAATCGGCGTGGTCACGAATGCGACGGGCAGCATCGCGCCGTCCTTGCGCCGGAATTGCGCGTCGTCGTTCTGGTAAATGCCGCCAGTATGCATCGCGGTCATCATCGGGTAACGTTCCTCGGGATTCTGCGCCTCGTCCTCCACGGGCTGGCCGTGGAATACCTCGTCGACAGTGCGTCCGAACAGCTCCATTTCCGACCAGCCGAGCAGACTTTCCGCCTTAGGGTTCATGAACATCACCCGTTCCGCTTGATCGACGACGATAATGCCTTCGCCAATGGCGAAAGTAATATCGTGAAGCAGTTTGTCCTTGGCGCGCAGCGCCTCTTCCGCTAAATACCGCTGCCGCCGGGCGGCGGCGTCACCCAGTTCGCGCTCGATCGCCGGCGCCAACCGGGTCAGATTGTCTTTCATCAAGTAGTCGTTGGCGCCCTGGCGCATCATGGCGACGGCGGTTTCCTCGCCGATACAGCCGGAAACGACGATCAACGGCAGATCGTCGCATTTCGCCCGGACGATCGCCAGCGCCTCCTCGGCGCTGAACCGTGGCAGGTTGTAATCGGAAAGAACTAAGTCCCATTGGCGCTCGGTCAACGCAGCCAGCAATTCATCCCCGCTTTCCACCCGTTGCGACTCCACTGCGAATCCCGCCTCGCGAATTTGGCACAGCATCAACTCGGCGTCGTTTGCGGAATCCTCGATTTGCAACAAACGCAAACGCTTTTCGGCTATAGGGGTCGATTGCATGGCAGCGCGCTCTCGTTCAACACCAGCCAATACAGCCCCAATTGCCGAACGGCGCTGGCGAACTGGTCGAAATCCACCGGCTTTCGGATATAGCTGTTCGCCCCCAAGCTATACCCGTCGATCAAATCCTGCTCCTCCTTGGAAGAGGTCATAATCACCACCGGCAGGCGGCAAGTAGCGTCGTGTGCGCGAATTTGACGCAGCACCTCCAAACCGTCCACCTTGGGCAGCTTTAGATCCAGCAGCACCATCTCCGGCAATGCGTCCGTACTGTCCTCGTTGCGGGAAAATAGATAATCGAGCGCCGCACGGCCATCTTGCGCCCAGACGACTTTGTTCAGCAAATGATTCTCCTCCAAGGCGAACCGCGCCAATTCCGCATCGTCGGGATTATCCTCCACCAGCAAAACCACCTTGAGATTTTCCGCCATCGCTATACCCCCTGCCTATCCCAGCGTGAAATAGAACGTCGCCCCTTTCCCGACCTCTCCCTCGGCCCACACCCTCCCGCCGTGGCGGTGGATAATCCGCTGCACGGTCGCCAGGCCGACCCCCGTCCCTTCGAATTCCTGGACACTGTGCAAGCGCTGAAACGCAGCGAACAGCTTATCGACATAGCGCATGTCGAATCCCGTGCCATTGTCCCGCACATAGAGCACTTGCTCGCCCCGAATCGTCTTGGCGCCGAATTCAATTTGGGGATCCGGGCGCTTGGCGCTGAACTTCCAGGCGTTGCTCAATAGATTGGTCAGCACGACCCGCAGCAGGCGGACGTCCCCTCGCACGGTCAGACCTTCTTGAATCTCTAAGGGATAGACGTGCGCCGGGTCGTTTTTTCTCACTTCGCCGGCCACCGTCCGCGCCATCTCGCTCAAATCGACATCGCCGCGATGCAAATCGCTCCGCGCCACGCGGGACAATTGCAACAAATCGCCGATCAATTCCGCCATATGCCGGTTCGCCGCGACCACCCGGTCCAGGTAGTCCTTGCCGGTTTCATCCAGTTGGTCGCCGTATTTGCGCAGCAAAATCTGGCTGAATCCCTCCATGGCGCGCAGCGGCGCGCGCAAGTCGTGGGAAACCGAATAGCTGAACGCCTCCAGCTCCTTATTGGCGGCCTCTAGTTGCTGGGTGCGCTCGACAACGCGCGTTTCCAACTCCACGGTCAACTTGGACAGCTCGGCGTCCGCCGCCTCGCGCCGTTTCTCCTCGGCGATAAAATCCAGGGCAAACGAAATGTCGTTCGACAACTGCCCCAGCAAATCCACAATATCGTCGGTAAAAAAACCGGCTTCGGCGGCATACAGATTGAACACGCCCACCACGCGCCCATCTTGGGATAAGGGAAACGCCGCCGAGGACAGATAACCGCGCTGCGCCGCTTCTTTGCGCCACGGCGTCATGTGTGCGTCATGGGCGATATCGCCGCAGACGTCGTACCCCCCCTGTTTAACCGCCATGCCGCTCGGGCCGTGTCCCAGCTTGTCGTCCCCGACCGTGATGTGCAGCAATTGGAGATACCCCGCCTCGTAGCCCCAATGGGCCACCGGCGTCAGCGCCCCCGTCTCCCTGTCGAGCATTCCCACCCACGCCATCCGGAATAAACCGCTGTCCACCGCGATACGGCAAATGTTCCGGTACAGTCGGGCGTGCTCCCGGATATGAAACACCGCTTGCGCGCTATCGCGCAAGATCGAATAGAGACGGTTCAACCGCGCCAGGTTTTCCTCGATTTGCTTGCGCCGCGTGATATCCTGCATCACGCCGAACATCCGGTGCGGCGCATTATTCGCATCCCGCGTCACCATGCCTTCCCCGTGGACGCTGCGCAGCGAACCATCGGCAAGAACGATACGGTGATCGATACTGTAGGGTTTATCGTGGTGCAGCGCCTCCTCGGCTGCCCATTGCACCCGCAGCCGGTCCGCCGGATAAACGGCGCTGAGGAAATCGTGATGAACAAGAGGCCGCTCTTGCGGCTTCAGGCCGAATATCCGGTAATTCTCATCCGACCAGGTCAAGCCGTCGCTATCCACATCCCACTCCCAATTGCCCACATGCGCCACCTGCTCCGCCGCCTCGAGCCGCGCCTCGCTGGTGCGCAAGGATTCCTCCACCGCCTTGCGCTCGCTAATGTCCTCGATACTGCTGCGATACCCCAGGTTCTCGCCGCTGCCGCCGTAAATCGGCTGCCAGCTCAGAGCGCACCAGCGTAAACCGCCTTCCTTATGCTTGGTGCGGAATTCCACATGATGGCCGGTCGATCCGGCGGCGGCCTCCGCCACGCATTGCCGAATCTTCGCGGTGTCCGCGTCGGCCACCAGGGGAAGCGGAAAATCCGCCATCTCCAGACACTCCGCCGCCGTATAGCCGGTGAGCCGGTACACCGATGTATTCACCCAAATCAAGCGTCCATCCGGCCCGACCCAGTTTTCCCAACCATACGTATAGTCGGCGATGGCGTGGAATTTCTCCTCGCTGCGCTTTAGCGCCTCGATCCGCGAACGGATCGACTCGGCCATGCGGTTAAAGGTTTGCGTCAGCCGCCCGACCTCGTCCCGCGCCATCACCGGCAACTGAACATCGTAGTTGCCGCTAGTCACTTCCTCGCTGGCG
>DOVS01000305.1 GCA_003519965.1 Betaproteobacteria bacterium | reverse complement strand
CTTAACCCGCATCAACATCAGGAAGGCGCCCAATTGCATCGGTTCTACCTGGTCCGCCAGAATCATCTGCATGGCGGCGTGCGCCTCCTCCTGCGTTAAGGCGCGGGAGCCGCTCTTCCCCTTTCCCAGGGTGCGAATAATAGGAGCAAACGGGTGTTCAGTCGTCATAACGCCTCACCTGACTCGGGGAATCACGATTTTGCCGCCGCGTGCGGGTCGACCGCTTGGTCATCCAGGGATTCGGGTAAAAAGCGCAACACTTTCATGCCGACGACGGTAATCGCGCAAGTAATCGCCACCCCGCCCAGTCCGAGGAAAAACTCGGCCACACTCGGCGTATAGTGGTGATTCACACCGTCGAAAAAGCTGCTCGCTTCCTGATATCCAGGGAACAAAACCAAGTGATACGCCTGACCGCCGATAATCGTCACATACATTTGCGCCAAACCGCCGGCAATGACCAATATCGAGGCAAAGGCAATCATACTGCGCGACTTACTCAAGCGCGGATGAAAAATAATGGCCAATGGCAACAAGCTGCCCACGAAAACCTGCCCCACCCAGAACAGTGCAGTATAAATCCCGCCGTGAAGCAAGATAAACGCCTCAACACCCCGGTGCGCGGCAAAATAAGTGTTGGTCAAATGATAGACGATGACAAAATACAGGGATGCGGCGACAAGAACGCCCAGTAGTTTCCGCAAACGCTGCAAGATCAAATCGCCTAATGGGCGGCCGGTCCACCCGTACGCCGCCATCAAGACCAAGACAAAAATCGCGAGTCCATAAGAAAAAGAGAAGGCGATAAACATCGGCGCCAGCAACGCAGAATCGTAAAGTTCCCGCGCCACGAGAAAACCGAAGATGGAGCCGGTGCCAGTCGTCAGTATCAGCCGCCAGACAAAGGCGACCACGCCCGCCGACTTTTTATACGCGCCCATGCGGCGTTCCATCATGGTCCATAGATAGATCGCAGTAAATGCGAAAAAGCCGGAGTAGAGGAAAACATTCCACGCGAACACCGAGCGAAAATTATAATGAGTCATCGCGATGATAACGCGGTCCGGCCGCCCCAGATCCAGCATGAGCACGGTCAGGCCACCCGCCAGCAACGCCATCGCCAGCAACGCCGACAATCGGCCGAGCGGCTGATAAATGGTTTTACTGAACACCGTGCCCACCGAAGCGACGTTGAGCGCACCCGAGGCGGCGACGATCAGGAACACCGCGAAAACGTGCGGCAGCCCCCAGACGACCTGGTCATTCATGCCGGTAATGATGTGGCCGTACTTATCCATCATGTACGCGGCTGTCAGACCCGCTAAAATAAACAAGCCCAAGCCGCCAAGCAGCGCGTAAAATCCAGCGCTGCGGCCGGGTATCTCACGATAGACCAGTGACTTCATTGCGTTATCGCCCCTTCTCTGAAATTAATTTCGGCATCGCGCCAATCAAACGCCCTCATAGCGAACCCCAGGGTTCAACTGGAGATCGGCGCGAATTTGGGTAGTGTTCTCCGTGGCCACGCGCTTAGCGATCTCGCTGCTCGGATCGTTCAAATCACCGAACAACATGGCCCCGTTACCCTCTTGATTACACGCGTCGACGCACGCGGGAAGCTCTCCGCGGTCAATTCGATAATCACACAGCGTGCATGCTTCGACAGTCCCTTGGCCGCGAGGCACTTCGGGATTTTGGTCGGTCAGCGGATGATGGACGAAAGAACGCGCTTTATATGGGCAGGCCATCATGCAATAACGGCAACCGATGCAAATGTGGCGATCAACCAACACGATCCCGTCGGCGCGCTTGAAGGAAGCACCCGTCGGACACACGTCTACGCAAGGAGGATTTTCGCAATGCTGGCACATCACCGGCAGCGAATGAGATTTTCCATTACTCAAACTTTTCAGGTCGACCTTGCGAATCCACTGGGAATCCGTCGGCCCATGCGCCTCCTTAACCCAGTTCGCGGTGAAACACGCGGTAACGCATTTATCGCACCCACTGCTGCACTTATTGCTGTCGATCAACAGCCCCCAACGGTTTTTGCTCGACGCGGCCTGGTCCGCCGGCCGCGCCTGGGCGGTTTGCAGTAAGGAAACCCCTGGTGCGATGCTAAGGCCGGCCACGGCCGCCGCGCTGGTCCCGATAAATTTTCTGCGGCTTTTGTCCGTGTCACTCATTTAACAACCCCCGATTTTTCTTGGTGCGCCCTGGCGTCCGTCATCTTCTTGCGCATGGTGTCGGCCAAGCTGGGCTTAGCGTCCGGCTTCTTACCCGGCACGATGAGCGGGTGGAACGCGATGTCTTTCACTTTCACGTTCTTAGGGTTATGGCATTCAAAACAATCGAGCTTGACCCCGACGTACTTATGGCACCCTTGACAGAAGTTCTGGTTGCTGCCCAATACGCTATTGTTTTTGGGGCTTGCATGGCATTCAATGCAATTAGTGATGTTGTACTGCTTGGTGCGGATCCCTTTATGCAGTACTTCATCACGATGATGCATCAGCAGCTCCATGTGATGACGCCGCATATAGGACACCGGCCTCACGCACTTATTCCCTTTTTCGCCCACTAGGTGGGGCTTTGGAACGCGGGAGGCCTGCGTTTTACCGCTATCGGCCGATGCGCTGGACAAAATCCCAAACATCAAGGCAACCGCAAGCGCCGCCACCCCCCAGATTTTCCTATGACTCCCCACCTTAATCATCGCCTTACTCGCCTAGACCCATTTGGATATAACCGGTCGGACACACGTCGCGGCAAATATGACAGCCGATGCAGCGCGTATAATCGGTGAAGACATAACGCCCGGTCGTCGATTCGGCCCGCGGCGTTTTCTTCACGGCGTCCTGCGGACAGTACACCACGCAATTGTCGCACTCGAAACATATGCCGCAGCTCATGCAGCGCTTCGCCTCGGCCGCCGCCTGCTCGTCGCTCAGCGCATGGATGCGCTCTTCGAAATGCCCTAGCACCGTGTCGGAAGACAGCACCAGCTCTTCCCGTTTATGCCGCGGCACATAACCAAAGTGCCCCAGGAACAGCTGGTCATGTGGAATCACCACCTTATCGGCGCGGAATTCAAAATTGTGCACGACGTCCTTGCTCGTGCTGGAACCCCATACCGAACCATGAAGCTCATGAGGCGCAATGCCCTTTTCCACCAACTTACGCGTCATGTCGAAGTAATGCACATCAACCTTGGGACGCTTGCCAGCTTCATCGCCGGACAAATAGGCGTCAATGCCATCGGCGGCAATGGAGCCGTGGCCGATCGCCGTGGTCAGCAGGTGCGGACGGATGATGTCGCCGCCGACGAAGTAACCTTTTTTGCCGGGCACCTGATAGTTCTTATCCGCGTTGACCATACCCTTGCCGTTATCCAGCGACTCTAGGCCGGTAAAATCGACCGCTTGGCCGATCGCGGCAACCACGAGATCCGCCGCGATTTCGTGTTCGGAACCGGCAACGATTTCCTGCTTGCCATTGACCAGCTCTAGTTTGGCGACACGCACGCCCTTGGCGCGGCCGTCCGCATCCAAGACGATCGCCACCGGCGTTACTCCGCCACGGATTTCAATTCCCTCCGCCAAGGCTTGATCGATCTCGTGCTTGTTAGCGTTCATCTTATCGACGATCGCGCGGGACAGCAGCACCACTTCGGCGCCTTCGGAAGCGGATACTTTCGCCACGTCGTGCGCCATGTGTCCTTGAATCACATAATCAGGGCGGTCTTTCTCCGTTTCGGCTTGAATATGGCCAAGGCGGCGCGCGACAGTCGCCACGTCGATAGAGGTATCCCCCC
>DOVS01000348.1 GCA_003519965.1 Betaproteobacteria bacterium | reverse complement strand
GCGCCGGTAAATGCGCCTTTTTCATGGCCAAACAAAATGGATTCCAGCAAATTCTCTGGAATCGCCGCGCAATTAAGGGCGACGAAGGCGTGAGCGGCGCGCGGCGAGCAGCGATGGATGTAACGCGCCACGATCTCTTTGCCCACGCCGCTTTCGCCGGTAATCATCACGGTGGCGTTAGTGGCGGCCACCCGTTGCGCCAGCGACAACATTTCCCGCGTGCGGGGATCATGGACAATGACCTCGCCCCTCCCCTCGTCCAAGAACGCGGGCAACATGTAACGGGCGACCTCGGCCAGTAACTTTTCGGGCTCGAACGGCTTGGTGAGATAATCGCAAGCACCGGCGCGCATGGCCGCCACTGCCTTATCGATAACGCCGTAAGCGGTCATTAGCAGCACGGGAAGGTAAGGGTAGCCGCACTTAATTTCTTGGAGCAAGGCATGGCCGTCCATGGGCTGCATTTGCACATCCGACACAACCAGCCCGACTTGCCGCCGTTGCAAAATTTGCAGGGCGGACGCGCCATCCGCCACTTCAAGAACCTCATAGCCGGCAAGCGCCAATGTATCGCATAGCGCCTCCCGCAAGTCCCGGTCATCCTCCACGATTAACACAGGCAGCATATTCATTTCTCTCAGCCCTTTCGGCGCAACATCCGCCATCCGTATCAGCCGCGCCGTCTAACCCGCGCGCGGCAAGCGCAGCACGAACTCGCTCCCCGCCCCGGCAACCGAATGGACCGCCACGCTGCCGCCTTGCGACTCCATGACGCCTCGCACAATGGCCAGGCCCAAGCCAGTACCTTCGCTGCGCGTTGTAAAGAACGGTTCGAATAACCGTTCTCGCACCGTTTCTTCTATGCCGCGGCCGGTATCGATCACCCGCAGCATCACGGTGTCGGCATCCGCCTCCGCCATTATTTTCACCGTCGCGCCCGCATCGCACGCCTGCATCGCGTTTTCCAGCAAATTCAGCAACGCGCCCGCCAGCGCCTTGCGATTACCCAGCACCTCGGCCGCACCGCTGTGATCCAGCGCCTCTAGCCGCAATCCCTGCGCACTCATCTGTGGCTCCATGACTTGCAGCATCTCGGCCAACAACGGGGAGACGGGCACACGTTCGCGCCCCTCTGTTTCGCCCTTGACGAATGAAAGCATATCCTGAATCAACCGCTCCAAATGGCGCAATCTAGCCAAGGCTTTTTCAGCAAAACGCACCCGCTCTCCTTCGGGCAAACGGGGTTTCGCTAGATTAGCGGTGTAAAGCAGCGCTGTCGCCAATGGCGTGCGCAATTGATGCGCGAGCCCCGCCGCCATTTCCCCCATGGCCGCCAATCGCTGGCGACGCTGCAGCTCTTGCTGCATGCGATGAGCGTCGGTCGTATCATGCAGCAGTAATATCCGCCCACCCGCCGAATCCAGGGAGCTCGCCACAATACTGATCTGGCGCGGCCGCTCTCCTGGCTCGACAGCCATCGACTCCCATTCGTTCGGCGTAGCGGTCGGCCGCAGATGGCGCGCCGCAACCGCATCCCAGGGTTCGCCCACGAGCGCTTCACTGAGCATGCGCCGCGCGGCGGGATTCGCCTCCTGGATTTCGTCGGCGGCGTCCAGCACCGCCACCCCCGCCGGCAATGCGGCCAGCAATAACGCCAAACGCTGCGACAACGCTTCTTTTTCCAAGTACTGGCGGCGTAGCTCGCCATTGGCGACCGCCAGTTCGCCCGTGAGCTGCTCCACCCGCTGCTGTAGCTCATGATAAGCGCCAGTCAGTTGGTCGGACGCCTGACTAAACAGGGAGAACGCCTGCTCTAGCGCCTCGGCATCGATAGGGATATTGGATTTGGACAATGGTGTCGTCGCGTAGCCTGCGCCGTCTATTTGGCGCTTAAATATTGAAGTATACAATTGATATTGGCGGCGACCTACCCAACCAGGCCTCATTCATTAAGGTTATGGTCTTAGCGCGCACACCTTGGCTCGCGGCGGGGAAGCCGAGGTTGCTTGCGGGGGGCTTACGAAATCATCTAGGATACGGCAGATGACAATCATCGCAGTTTTTAACCAGAAGGGCGGTGTCGGAAAAACAACCACGACACTAAATATGGCGGCTGCCCTAGCCCGGCGCGGAACGGAGCCATTGTCGATCGATCTGGATCCACAGGCCCACTTAAGCGCGATCGCCAACGCTTCCGCCGCTACCGGTCAAGACAGTATTCTCGGATTTTATAAGGAATTGAAATCGCTGAGTGAATTGGTGCACGAAACGCCCATGGGAGCGCATATCATTCCCTCGCACTTTGAATTATCCAAGGTCGATTCGCTCTTCGGCAAGGGGCCGAAAGTCGTCAACCGACTAAAGGTCGGCATCCAGGAAGAGATGCTAGAGCAAGACGGTATGCCCATTCTCATCGATTGCTGCCCCATGCTCGGCGTGTTATCCCTCAACGCCATTTTCGCCTCCACCAAGGTGCTCGTGCGGATTTCAACCGACTATCTGGCGTTAAAAGGAGCGACTCAATTGGAACGCACCTTAAAAGCGTTGGAGCACGTGATCAAAAAACGGGTGGCGCGGCGCTACGTTATTACCCGTTTCGACGCACGCCGTAAGTTATCTTGGGAATTGCTAGCGCAACTACGGGAAAGATTTGGCGACGAGCTCTGCGAAACCCGCATCGCCGAAAATGTCAGCTTGACCGAAAGCCCCGCCTACAATCGCGACATTTTTACCCACGCCCCCCACAGCCAAGGCGCCAAGGACTACGAATTTTTGGTGGAAGAGTTGATCTCACACGGATTTATATAAGTTTTCATTATATAATTCAGTTTGTTGCTTACAAATGGCCGTCATGCCGCCGGCAATCTAGCATTTTGCTGGAATCCAGCGGCCTCAAGACTTGAAACGCGCATTGCAGGCGACTCGCAAATAATGAATGGCGAATTTAAAGTATTTGTTAAAACACCCTTTTAAAGTATCCTTACCGCTTAGCCGCTAAGCTAAAGGAACGGGGCCGGGTAACGAGGAAAAGATCAGGAATTTTCGCTGAGACTGTATCGATCACCGCATATTTGTTAAATGGATAAAAATAAAGACGCAAACGGAGAGTTTCCGATATGTCAGACTTGTTGAAAAGCATTGACGCCAGAACGAAGCTCGCCGGGACGAACAAGCTGGAAATATTATTGTTTTCCCTGGGAATGGACGAGCGCACCGGGCGTAAGGAAACTTTCGGCATCAATGTATTTAAGGTGCGCGAGGTCATGCGCGTGCCGGAAATTACCCGTGCGCCGGAAATGCCGGCGTCGGTCGAAGGAATGGTGAGCTTGCGCGGCGCGCTAGTGCCTGTCATCGATCTCATCAAATATACCGGCATTCAATCCGACAAAAAGCCGGAAATCATGATCGTTACCGAATATAACGTTCGCACCCAGGCATTCCTGGTGGACAGCGTCGACACGATCTTGCGGCTTGACTGGTCGGCGATGAAAGTCCCGCCGGAAATGCTTAATACCCAGATGGGCGGCTTAATTACCGCGGTAACCGAGCTATCGGACGGGCGGCTGATTATGGTGATGGACGTGGAAAAAATTCTAGCCGAAACCATGCAGTCCGAGGAAGACGACTTGCTGTATTCGTCGATCACTCCCGTCGAAAATGCCGACCGCACCGTCTTTTTCGCCGATGATTCCTATGTCGCCAGAAAACAAATCGAGCGAACCCTCGACGCCATGGGGGTAAAATATATCGCCTCCATCAACGGCGGCCAAGCATGGAAAGAACTGCTCAAGGTCGCCTCTCATGCGGACACGAACAATCGGCCGGTTAAAGATTATATTTCGCTTATTCTCACCGACGTGGAAATGCCCGAAATGGATGGCTACATGCTTACCAAGAATATCAAGAGCGACCCCCGCTTCGCCGGCATCCCCATCTTGATGCATTCCTCGTTAAGCGGTATGTCGAACCAGCAATTGGGCCGATCCGTCGGCGTTGACGAATACGTTCCAAAATTTGAACCGCAAAAGCTGTCCGAGACGGTCAAACGGTTGCTGAGTACATAAGTGATGTCTGGAGTTAAACCATGAGCGAATCGAACGCCGCTTTATTGGATAAAGTCGAAGGCAAGACGGGGCTGGCCGGCTCCAACAAAATGGAGATTCTCCTGTTTACCCTGGGAACGGGCGAATTGTTTGGCATCAACGTCTTCAAGGTGCGCGAAGTGTCGCAAACCCCGGCAATCACCAAGACGCCGAACATGCCTCACGGCATCGAAGGAGTTATTTCCCTGCGCGGCAATATCATTCCGGTCATCTCCCTGGCGCAATTCATCCAGCTGGAAGGCGCGCCGGACGATACGGGGCAAACCATGATCGTCACCGAATTTAGCCGCCACACCCAAGGCTTTCTCGTGCACGATGTCGATCGCATCATCCGCGTCGATTGGGATCGCGTTAAGCCGCCGCAAGCGATGCTCGCCGGCAATGAAGGCTTAATTACCGCCATCACGGAACTGCCCAATGGCAAGCTGGTTTCCATCCTCGACGTGGAGCAAATCCTAGCCAACGCCATCGGCATCGAACCCGTCCCCGACTTGCCGCCGATAGAAACGGAATCCGAGCGCATGGTGTTTTTCGCCGATGACTCGACCATAGCGCGCAAGGAAATCATGATGGTTTTGGATAAGCTGGGCGTCAAATATCAACAGTCCAACGACGGTCTGGAAGCCTGGGACAAATTGCAAGCGCTTGCCACCCGGGCGCAGCACGACGGTCTGCCGCTACGCGACCAACTGAGCATCGTGCTAACCGACGCCGAAATGCCTGAAATGGATGGATACGTGCTAACGAAAAAAATTAAGTCGGATCGCAAGTTCGAAGGAATTCCGGTCGTGATGCACTCTTCGCTGTCGTCGGAGGCTAACCGCATCATGGGGCAACAAGTCGGGGTCGATGCATATGTGGCAAAATTCGATCCGGTCGTGTTGGCGGAGACGCTCAGACCGCTGTTAATGCGATGATTGACCCGTTACTGGTAAGGGGAAACGATTTGGCGCCTGGAACGATGAAAATGTTGGGAAAAATCACTGCCGGAGTTGCAAATGGTTGATAAGAATATGAAATTTTTGGTCGTCGACGACTTTTCAACCATGCGGCGCATTGTGCGCAATCTGCTGAAGGAATTGGGATTTACCAACGTGGATGAGGCGGAGGATGGCGTCGCCGGACTAACCAAACTACGCGGCAGCAATTTTGAGTTCGTCGTCACCGATTGGAATATGCCGAATATGACGGGAATCGACATGCTGAAAGCGATCCGAGCCGACGCCGCCTTGAAGCACTTGCCCGTTCTGATGGTCACCGCCGAGGCGAAAAAAGATAACATTATCGAAGCCGCCAAGGCAGGGGCCAGCGGTTATGTTGTAAAACCATTCACCGCCGCCGTATTGGAAGAAAAACTCAACAAGATTTTTCAGAATATCCAGAAAGCATGAAGGAGAGGCCTCGTGAGCAATGAATCCGGCGATTCAGCCGAACTGGAAGATCTATTCGACAGCATCGCTCAGTCCTACGACGAACCACCGGCCCAGGCCGAAAAAAGCGATGCGGCTTCCCCACTGTCCGCAGCGCAGACAGGCGATGAAGAAGATGTGTATTCGCGCATCGGCCACCTGACTCGCGGGCTGCACGAAACGTTACGCCAACTGGGCTATGACAAGTCTCTCGAAGAAGCCGCCAGCGTGATGCCGGACACACGGGAGCGTCTGAACTATATCGCCAACCTAACGGAGCAAGCGGCGGTGCGGGCCCTTAACGCCGCCGAGAAAGCAAAACCTATTCAGGAAGCACTCGAAGCCGGCGCCCAGCCGCTAGCGCAGCAATGGCAGGCAGTATTCGACAACAAGCTCGGTGTCGAGGAATTCAAGGCGCTGGCGGCCCAAACGCGGGATTTTCTACAGGGGGTGCCCACCCAGACCCAGGCCACTAACGCGCAATTGATGGAAATTATTATGGCCCAGGACTTCCAAGACCTAACCGGTCAGGTCATCAAGAAGGTGGTCACCTTAGCCCAAGATATCGAGCAACAACTACTCCAATTGCTAGTCGCCAGTACGCCGCCAGAGAAAAAATCGGCCCTTAGCGAGGATTTACTCAACGGCCCGGTAGTCAACGCCGAGGGTCGGTCGGACATTGTGACCAGCCAAGAGCAAGTAGACGAACTGTTGGAAAGCCTGGGCTTCTGACGGAAAGCCATACGTAAAAGGAACATCACATGAGCCAATTCGCGGGCATGGAAGATTTACTGGCCGACTTCCTCACGGAGGCGGGCGAACTGCTGGCCGATGTAGACAACAAGCTGGTCGATCTGGAGAAAAACCCCAGCGATAAAAATCTACTAAACGATATTTTCCGCGGCTTCCATACCATCAAAGGCGGCGCAGGGTTCCTTAACGCCACCCCATTAGTGGAGCTATGCCACCGCACGGAAAACCTATTCGACAAACTCCGCTCGGATGAACTGCAACTGACCGCGAATATCATGGACGTCATCATGGCGGCCACCGGCTGCGTGCGTCAGATGTTCGACGACTTGCAGCAACAGCAAATGCCTCAATCGGCGGACGCCTCCCTACTCGCCGCGCTGGACGCTATTCTTTCCGGTAAGGCGCCTGCCGCCGAGGCGCCTCCGCCGCCAGCGGAAACGCCAACAGACGCCAACGGAGAGCACGGTGGTCCAAACTGGCCGGTACTGCTGGAATCTCTCACCGGCGCGCCTTCCCCGGCGCTGCCGCCCGCGGACGGCGCACCAGCCCCGGTCACGCCAGCCGCACCGGAGGCGAGGACCGCCTCGATTCAGTCCATTCAACCGCTCAAACCCCCATCGCGCGCCGCTCAGCCCGCCATATCCAGCGCGAAAGAAACCACTATCCGGGTAGATACGACACGGCTCGACATGGTGCTCAATCTTTCCGGCGAAATCGGTCTGACCAAGAATCGTTTGACGACCTTACGCGCGGATATTCTGGCGGGGAAAACCGATGCCGAGACGCTCAAGGCGCTGGATGAATCGGTTAGCCAACTGGATCTGCTGGTGGGCGATTTGCAAAATGCGGTAATGAAAACCCGGATGCAGCCAATCGGCCGGCTGTTCCAAAAATATCCCCGCCTAGCCCGCGATGTAGCGCGGCAACTAGGCAAGGATGTCGAACTTGTTCTTTCCGGCGAGGAAACCGAGATCGACAAAACCATGATCGAAGACTTAAACGACCCGCTAGTGCATCTTATCCGCAACGCGGTGGACCATGGCGTGGAAACCACGGAAAACCGTGTTGCCGCCGGCAAAAC
>DOVS01000256.1 GCA_003519965.1 Betaproteobacteria bacterium | reverse complement strand
GCATCTCCTCGCCGGGATCGATCTTTCCGGCCGGCAATTCGAAAAAATCCTGCCGCAGCGGGTAACGGAATTGGCGCACCAGCACCACCTCGCGATTATTTAACCAAGGGATAACCGCCACCGCGCCAGGATGAACGATGTATTCGCGCCCGGTAATCCGGCCATCGGGCAGCGTCACTTGATCCGCTTTCACGTGCAGCAATCGCCCCTGATATACCGTTTGCGACGATAAGAGCACCTCGTTCAAACGGGACGCCGCCGCGCTTTTCTCTTCGCTTGACATATTGACAATACCTTACTAATTTACTAATGTTTTTAATAAGGGCGATTAATCGCCATCATTAATTTAGTTAATATCAGCATATTCTGATTTTCTAATAAGGAGAGCACCATGTCTGACCTCATTCATCACTTTCCCGCCGACGGCATCGTCACGATCAATCGCGTGCTTCTCAAACCCCAGTTTACCGTGGACGATTTGGAAGAGCGCGTATCCATGCTGTGCGAGAATGTGAAGACTTACCATTCCGACACCGGATTCATCGGCGGGTTCGTTGCGTTGAACAGCGGAATGATCTCCAATGAAGGCAGCACCATCGGACAAGCGGTGGAAAGCCCGCTAAAAGGCAAGGAAGCACTAATCATTACCTTTTGGCGCTCGTTCGAGGAACACGAGGCCTCTCACCGCAGCAATACGTTCCAGCCACTATTCCAGGAAGCATTGGAATTGTGTGAAAACGGCAACGAGGAAATCGCCTATACCATGCTGTGGTCCGGCGCCGCCTATACCCAGGGGGAGGCGGCGGCGGCCCGCGCCGCAAAGGAAAAATACGCGCCACAGGCCGCCGCATGAGCGGCGTGCGCCTGAAGACGCGCTGATCCCGGCAAACCTGGCATTCGCTGCAGCGGCAAGGCGGGCGTCAGGCCTCCGCCGCGGTGCGGCGCCATAAATAACGGTAGATGAATCCCGGCGCGGCGAAGACGAGAAAGAGACACGCGGTCACGGTATAAAACTCCCATTTCTGGTGATGCACCGGCCCGAGACGCTTCTCCATCAGGTAAGCAACGCCGCCGCAAATAAAATACCATGTCACCAGCTCTAGCATGCGCCACCCGCCGGCCTTGCGGCCTCTCTTTAACGGCAACAGGTAAAATAACCGTTCACTGAAGAACGACAAATTCGCCGTTACGCCGGCGAGGATTAACACAAAATAAATGCTGATTGTCATAAGGAAAGCCGGATGGAATGAATGCACAGGGCAATTAATGGCTGGGGCAACACACCCAGAACAAGGATGCCGAGGCCGTTGAGGCTCAACAGCACACGCGCATCCGTTTCCATTTGGAAAGGCGCGCGCTCTAAAGGTTCATCGAAATACATCAGTTTGACCAAGCGCAAATAATAGAACGCCCCGATCAGCGCAAAAATCACGGCGGCGACAACCAGCCAGGTAAAGCCCGCCTGCATCGCCGCCTGGAATACCAGTAACTTGGCGTAAAATCCCACGGTCGGCGGCACGCCGGCCATAGAAAAGACAATCAGCAACATAATGAACGCATACCATGGACTACGCTGGTTCAGCCCTTTCAGGTGCTCCAATCGTTCCGCGTCGAAACCATGGCGGGACAACAGCAGCAACACGCCGAAAGCGCCCACAGTCATGAGCACGTAGATCACCGCGTAAAACATCGCGGCGCTATAACCCGCCATGGAGCCGCTCAGGAACCCCAGCAGCAAATAGCCCATATGCGCAATGGTGGAATAAGCCAACATTCGCTTAAGATTCGTCTGGGCGATGGCGGTGATATTCCCTACCGCCATGGATAACAGCGCTAAAATCACCAGCATCCCCTGCCAATCCGCGGCGACCCCCTGAAACCCCTGGATGAGCAATCGTAAAACGAAGGCAAACGCCGCCAACTTGGGCGCCGATCCAATAAATAAGGTCACCGCGGTAGGCGAACCTTCATAAACATCGGGCACCCACATGTGGAACGGCGCCGCACCTAGCTTAAAGGCCAGGCCGGCGACAATAAACACGAGGCCGGTTGCGAGCAACAGATGGTGCTGGCTGCTTTGCTGCATGATCGCCAACGCGATTTGCTGATTATACAAACTGCCGGTCGCGCCATAAACGAGCGACATGCCGTAAAGCAACAGGCCGGACGCCAGCGCACCGAGCACGAAGTATTTCATCGCCGCCTCGGTCGCGGCGGCGGAATCGCGCTGTAGCGCCACCAACGCATAAAGACTCAGAGACATCAATTCCAGACCGAGATACATCACCAGGAAATGGTTGGCGGAAATCATCACCATCATGCCGAGCATAGCGAACAACACGAGCGCGAAATATTCGCCGCGGAACAGGCCGCGCCGAACAAGATACCCGCGGGAATACGTTAACACCACGAGCACGGTCACGTAGATTAGCAACTTCAGCACATCCGCCACCGGGTCGGCGATAAACATGTGATTGAACGTATAGCTCGTCGAGCCATTGAATGCAGCTAGGGTAATCCAAGCCACCGCCACCAAGGCGACCTGGGTTAGCGCGTAAGCGATCAGGCGATTGTCTTTAGCGAACACGTCCACGATCAAAATGACGGACGCCATCACCAAAATAAAGATTTCCGGCAAAACAGGAACCAGGTTAGGAACGACTGGGTTCATTAAATTTCCCTTAGGGCGCCAGGTTTATAGCTTGCTCTGGGCCACGTGATTGAGCAAATTGGCAACGGACACATGCATAACCTCGGTGAATGGCTGAGGATAAACTCCCATCGCCAACACGGCGGCAGCGAGCAGCCCCAGCACTAAAAACTCGCGAGCAGTTATATCGCTCAATTTTTCCACCGCCCCGTTGCCGACCTTGCCGAAAATGACCCGTTTGTACATCCACAAGGTGTAGGCGGCGCCGAAAATGAGCGTGGCGGCAGCGGCAAAGGCGAACCAGAAATTTATCCGAATCGCTCCCATAATCACCATGAATTCGCCAACGAACCCGCTAGTGCCCGGCAATCCCGAGTTCGCCATGGCGAACAGCATGAAAAACGCGGCGAATAGCGGCATCCGATTGGCCACGCCGCCGTAATCGGCGATATTGCGCGTATGCATCCGGTCGTACAGCACCCCGATGCATAAAAACAGCGCACCGGAGATAAAACCATGAGAAATCAT
>DOVS01000180.1 GCA_003519965.1 Betaproteobacteria bacterium | reverse complement strand
CCGGCCGGCGAGCGCGCCTAGCGCGTGGTCGTCCGCCAGCAACTGGCTCCGCAGTTGTTCCAAATGGTGGTGGTGCGCCGCCGCCTCGCGGGATTGGCCGCTCCATTCGGCCAGCTTCGCTTCAATTGGCGCGGTATCGACGGTGCGCATCAACTTGCCGATATATTGCAACTGGCGGCGAAACGCCCCGTGCTTGCGGATGCGCCCGGCTTCCACAATCGCGTTGCGCAGCATTTCCGGCAGCACGATCTGGGCGAGGCGCTCGCCGTCCAAGGCGGTAAGGCGTTCGCCGATTTCCTGAAGGGCGTGCATGTGCGCCTTGCGGCGGGTTTTACTGGTGCGGGCGTCATTCGGGTCATCCGGGATAACGTCGCTGGTTTGCCGATCGTGCATGGTAAGGAGATTCCTGCGTCAACTTTAGTTATCATAGCCATTTTACGCTAGGGCGGGAATGTCCGCCGTATTAACAATTCAGCGAGGTGTGCGTGCAATCGAGCCAATTTTCTTTTTCCATCGACGAATTTAAGCAAACGATCCGCGACGTGCTGGTTCAAGCCAAGGACGGCGGCGCCACCGATTGCGAGGCCGAGGTGAGCCAGGGGTTCGGCCAGGAAGTGACGGTGCGCCAGGGCGAAGTGGAAACCATCGAATATCATCGGGATAAGGGGTTGGGCATTACCGTCTATTTCGGCGAACAGCGCGGTCACGCCAGCACCTCCGATCTGCGCCCGCAAGCGGTGCGGGATAGCGTCGCCGCCGCCTTGAGCATCGCCAAGCATACCGCCAGCGATGAATTTTCCGGCTTGGCCGACGAGGAGCGGCTGGCGCGCGATATTATCGACCTCGATCTGCACCATCCGTGGCGTTTGCCCGTGGAGCAGGCCATTGCCCAGGCCAAAGCAATCGAAGCGGCGGCGTTTGCGGTGGACGCCCGCATCGCCAATTCCGAGGGAGCGTCGATCTCCACCCACGAGTCCTTATTCGTCTATGGCAACAGCCGGGGGTTTCTCGCCGGTTATCCCAGCTCCCGGCATGGCATGAGTTGCGCCGTGATCGCCGAGGATGGCGGCGGCATGCAGCGGGATTACTGGTACACCACGGCGCGGGACGCCGCCGGGCTGGAGATGGCGGAAGCGGTGGGGCGCCGCGGTGGAGAGCGCGCCGTGCGGCGGCTGGGGGCGCGTAAGATCGACACTATGGAGACGCCGGTGATTTTCGAAGCGCCGGTCGCTTCCACCCTGCTCGGCCATTTTACCGCCGCGGTCAGCGGCGGCGGCCTTTACCGCAAAGCCTCTTTTTTGCTGGATAGCTTAGGCGAACAGATTTTTGCGCCTCTGGTGCAAATTCAGGAGCTGCCCCACCTGGCCAAGGGAATCGCCAGCAGCCCGTTCGACAACGAAGGGGTGGCGACTTGCAGCCGGGATGTCGTCAAGGACGGCGTGGTGCAAGGGTACTTTTTGTCCAGCTATAGCGCCCGCAAACTGGGGATGCAAACGACCGGCAACGCCGGCGGGTGCCATAACCTCGTTGTGCAAAGCAGCGGCCAAGACTTGGCGGGGCTCTTGAAGCAAATGGGGCGCGGCCTGCTCGTCACGGAACTGCTGGGGCAGGGCGTGAATCCAGTGACCGGCGATTACTCCCGCGGCGCGGCGGGATTTTGGGTGGAGGACGGTGAAATCGCTTATCCAGTGGAGGAAATCACCATTGCGGGCAACTTGCGCGAGATGTTTCAGCGTATCGCGGCCGTGGGCAACGATATCGAGGTTCGCGGCGCCCGCCAGTGCGGCTCGATTTTGCTGGAATGCATGAAAGTTGCGGGTAACTAGGCGGCGCGCGGCGGTTACAGCGCCTAGTAAAGTGATATAATTGCGTTTTTCATTTTTTTGAGGGCCCTATGTTCAGCGCTCAGTGCATTGAAGATTTCGACGCCGAATTGTGGCAGGCCATGGAGGGCGAGCGCCGTCGCCAGGAAGACCACATCGAGCTGATCGCTTCGGAAAACTACGCCAGTCCGGCGGTGATGGAGGCGCAAGGATCGGTGTTGACCAATAAATACGCCGAAGGCTATCCCGGAAAGCGCTATTACGGCGGCTGCGAGTTTGTCGATATGGCCGAGCAACTGGCGATTGACCGCGTTAAGGCGCTGTTTGGCGCGGAGTACGCCAATGTCCAACCCCATTCCGGTTCGCAGGCGAATGCTGCGGTTTATTTGTCGGTGCTTAAGCCGGGAGAAACCATCCTCGGCATGTCGCTGGCGCACGGCGGCCACCTCCCTCACGGCGCATCGGTCAATTTCAGCGGCAAGCTGTTCAACGCGGTGACGTATGGCTTGCACCCGGAAACCGAGGCGATCGATTATGAGCGTGTGGAGCGCCTGGCCCAGGAGCATCGGCCGAAAATGATCGTTGCGGGTGCATCCGCTTATTCCCTGGTAATCGATTGGGCGCGTTTCCGCGCGATTGCCGACGCCGTTGGCGCGTATTTGTTCGTCGATATGGCCCATTACGCGGGATTGATCGCCGGGGGCGTGTATCCCAGTCCGGTCGGTATTGCCGATTTCGTCACCAGCACCACCCACAAGACGCTGCGCGGGCCGCGGGGCGGCTTTATCCTCGCCAAGGCCGAATATGAAAAAGCGCTCAATTCGACCATTTTCCCCGGCACCCAAGGCGGTCCGTTGATGCATGTCATCGCGGCTAAGGCGGTGGCGTTCAAGGAAGCCGCCGGCAAGGGTTTCCGCCGCTACCAAGAGCAAGTGATCGATAACGCCCGGGTGATGGCCAAAGTATTGCAGGAGCGGGGATTGCGCATCGTGTCCGGCCGTACCGACAGCCATGTGTTTCTCGTGGACTTGCGCGCGAAAAATATTACCGGCAAGGAGGCCGAGGCGGCGCTGGGGCGGTCTCATATCACGGTCAATAAGAATGCTATTCCCAACGATCCGCAAAAGCCTTTCGTGACCAGCGGCGTTCGGATTGGCGCGCCGGCGATGACTACGCGCGGCTTCAAGGAAATCGAGGCGGAAAAATTGTCTCATTTGATCGCCGACGTGTTGGATGCGCCCGGCGACGAAGCGGTGCTGTCGCGGGTTGCCGGCGAGGCGCAGGCGATGTGCGCGAGGTTTCCGGTCTACGGTGGATAGACGCGGTTTTCCGCCGCCGGTGCGCTTGTCGCGGGGAATATTCCGATGAAATGTCCGTTTTGCGGCGCCACCGACACCCAAGTGATCGATTCCCGCGTCAGCGAGGAAGGCAACAGTATTCGCCGCCGCCGCCGTTGCCAAGCATGCACCAAGCGCTTCACTACCTACGAGACGGTAGAGTTGCGCATGCCCCAGCTGGTCAAGCAAAACGGCAACCGCGAGGAGTTCGACCGGGAAAAATTGCGCACCGGCTTCGTGCGCGCCTTGCACAAGCGGCCGGTGCCCACCGAGTACGTAGACGAGGCGGTTGGCCGCGTGGCGCAGAAGCTGCTTAGCTTGGGGGAGCGGGAAGTGCCGTCGCGCCAAATAGGCGAATTGGTGATGCATGAGTTGTACAAATTGGACAAAGTGGCCTATATCCGTTTTGCTTCGGTGTACCGGAGCTTCCAGGATGTGGACGATTTTCGCGATGTGCTGCGCGACCTGGATTAATGAAACTTCCCGCCGTCACGGCGTATTTTTGCTAGAGCCGCTTGGTGCGTTCTGACGCTCCCTCTCCCCGGTTTTCCGCCGCCGACCACGAATTCATGGCGCACGCCCTGCGTTTGGCGGCGCACGGGTTATTTACCACGACGCCTAATCCTCGCGTCGGCTGCGTGATCGTCCGCGACGGTCGGGTGGTTGGCGAAGGTTGGCACCAGCGCGCGGGAGAGGCGCACGCCGAAATCCATGCGCTGAACCAAGCCGGTGTCTTGGCGCGCGGCGCTGCCGCCTATGTCACGCTGGAGCCGTGCAGCCATCACGGGCGCACCCCGCCATGCGCCGACGCATTAGTGGCGGCGGGCGTGGCGCGCGTGGTGGTGGCGGTGGAAGACCCCGATCCTCGCGTGGTGGGCGGCGGGCTGGCGCGGTTAAAGGCCGCGGGCGTTTCCGTGGAAACCGGCCTGCTGGCGGATGCGGCGCGGGAAATGAATGTCGGTTTTTTCACCCGCATGACGCGGGAGACGCCCTGGGTGCGCGTTAAAATCGCCGCTAGTTTGGATGGTAAGACCGCCCTCAACAACGGCGTGAGTCAATGGATTACCGGGAGCGACGCGCGGCGCGATGCGCATCGGCTGCGCGCCCGCTCCTGCGCCATGTTGACGGGTAGCGGCACGGTGCGGGCGGACGATCCTCAACTGACCGTGCGGGCGGTGGAAACCGAACGCCAGCCATTGCGGGTGGTGCTCGACAGCCGGCTGTGCATTGCGCCCCAGGCTAAAATTCTCGCTGGCGGCGACACACTGGTCGCCACCTGTAGCGAAGCGGCCGGAAAAATAGACGCCCTACGGCAAACCGGGGCGGAAGTGATCGTGTTGCCGGCGGAAGACGGCCGGCCTAGCTTGCGGGCGCTGTTGAGAGAACTGGGGCGGCGCGAAATTAACGAAGTGACCGTGGAAGCGGGCGCGCGGCTTAACGGCGCGCTATTCGCCGCGGATTTGGTGGACGAACTGGTGGTTTATTGCGCTCCGGTGGTGCTGGGCGACGCGGCGCGCGGCATGTTCGCCTTGCCCGAGCTAACGGACATGGCGGGCGCGCGGCCATTGCGTATTATCGACCACCGTCAGGTGGGAGACGATTTTCGCTGGGTCG
>DOVS01000172.1 GCA_003519965.1 Betaproteobacteria bacterium | reverse complement strand
CTGGAATAACAGGTCTTGAGCGGGGGGGCGAACAGGTCGTCGAGCGCGCGCAGACGTTCCAGATTAATATCCAGTAAAACGACATCCGCGCCCAAGCCCATGGCCATGCGCGCCGATTGGCGGCCAACGGTCCCGGCGCCAAGAATAACGACTTTGCCGGGAAGCACGCCGGGAACGCCGCCAAGCAGCGCGCCATTGCCGCCATTGACCATTTGCAAGGCGGCGGCCCCGGCCTGGATCGCGATGCGTCCGGCGACTTCCGACATGGGCGTCAGCAGCGGCAATCCGCCATCGGCGCCGGCGACGGTTTCATAAGCGACGCCCGTCACTTCCTGTTCCAGCAAATGACGGGTCAGCGTCGCGTCGGCGGCGAGGTGAAGGTAGCAAAATAAAGTATGCTCCGCGCGCAGCAGCGGGAATTCACTCGGCTGCGGCTCCTTGACCTTAACGATCAGTTCGGCGTCATAGACCGCCGCGGCATGGGTGGCGATGTCGGCGCCCACGGCGCGGTAGGCCGCGTCGTCGAAACCGATCGCCGCGCCCGCGCCGGCCTCCACGCGCACCGAGTGCCCCGCGTCGGTTAACGTCCTGACGCCGGCCGGTGTCACGCCGACACGGAACTCATGGTCTTTAATTTCCTTGGGAATGCCGATCCGCATGGCCGTTTCTTTCTTCTTACGCCGCCGGGGTTTCCACGCGCAAAGAGGCGAGAATTTCCGCGATAAGCTCCGGGCCGCGGTAAATCAGTCCACTATAGATTTGCACCAAACTGGCGCCGGCGCGGATTTTTTCTTGAGCGTCGAGCCCGCTCATGACGCCGCCAGCACCGATAATGGGAATTTTCCCCGCTAGCGCCAAACTTAACTGCTTGACCACGGTGGTGGACCGGATGCGCAGCGGCGCACCGCTCAAACCGCCGTTTTCAGCGCCATGGGGGAAATGGTCCACTCCCTGGCGGGAGAGCGTGGTGTTCGTAGCGATCACCCCGTCCACTTCATGCTTTAGCAGGATGTCGGCAATGGCGATAATTTCCCGGGTGTCCAGGTCGGGGGCAAGCTTAACCGCCAGCGGCACATATTTTCCGTGACGGACGGCTAGCGTTTGCTGCTCGGTCTTTAGGGTCGCTAGCAGCCGATCCAGTTCCTCCGTCCCTTGCAGTTTACGCAAGTCTTGCGTATTGGGCGAAGAGATATTAAGCGCGACATAACTGGCGGCGGCATAGACTGTGCGCAGGCAGGCGACATAATCGTCGACCGCTTGCGCTAGGGGGGTATCGAAATTCTTGCCGATATTAATGCCGAGAATGCCGCGGTATTCGGCGCGGCGGATATGATTCATCAGCGCGTCCACACCGTGGTTGTTGAATCCCATCCGGTTGATGAGCGCCTGGGCTTCGCGCACCCGGAATAGCCGGGGGCGGGGATTTCCCGGCTGGGGGCGGGGAGTGACGGTGCCGATCTCGATAAAGCCGAAACCGAGGGCCGCCAAGGCGTCGATATATTCGCCGTTCTTATCGAGGCCGGCGGCCAGCCCCAAGCGGTTGGGAAACGTCAGCCCCATCGCCGTGCATGGCCCGCTGTCCGGGTGGGACGGCGCGAGCAAGGCGGAGAGCTTAAGGCGGTGCAGCCATTGCAATCCGGTTAAGGTGGCGCGATGCGCGGTTTCCGGGGGTAAACTGAACAGTAACGGGCGGATCAATGGATAGGACATGGGAGAAATTATAATACGGCGTTGCGGGCGTTTCTGAATAATCTGAACAAAATGGCCGGGACAGCGCGAGAATCGGGCGCGCCGCAGCTAGGCGATATTGTGCGGACTTTCTATAATATGCTGATAAATCAGACTCTGCAAAACCATCCGGTCGTTGGGCGACAGTTGTTGAAATTCAAGGCCGTGATGAATTTGCGCGGGAACGGCGCCTTCCGGGGCCGCGTCGCTAAAAATCGTGCGGATTACCGCTTCCGTGGTGAGATAGGTGTCCACTTGATGTAAATGGACGCGGAACGCTATTTTGAGACGGTCGCCTTGTTCTCCCAAGGGATGGCGGGCGTTAAGCAGCGCGCCGGAGATGCTCAAATTGGAAATAATACCGGAAAAAGTACTCTCTTCTCCTTCCCGATCTTGATTAATGATCGAGGCGATAATTTTTATTCGCACCCGGGGGGATTTGCGCACCACCATGCCTTGCACGGTGGTGGGGAATGAAAGATGAAGATATTCGAACGGAAGCTTGCAGATTTTTTCGAGGGTGCTGGAAAAGCCGAAGGCGTTTTGCCCCGAGAAGGCGCGGATAATAATTTTCTCTCCCTCGCGCAGCGGCAGCCGCAGGCCGTCGTGATAAGGCGTGGTTATCAAGACGCTGCTGTTTTCTAGATAGCCGATGAGCTTGACGATAAAGCGCTCCTGGCTGACCTGGGCGGGAGGCTGAAGCTGTAGCCGGTCGCCGACCTTAAGCCGCATATCGCTAAATTGGAAGGTGTTTTCCTGGGCGGCCAGTTCCTTTTCCAGGGCCGCGAGTTGAGCGGCCTCTTGGTCGTCGGCGCTTTCCGTATTCGAGTCTTCCTTCCAGGCGAGTTCGCGGAACGGTTCGCAATCTAGCAGCGTTTGCAACTGATCCTCGGTGGCGATGGTTTCTCCCGCCCCCATGAGCTGGCGGCTATCCTGGTCGAAAATCGGCCACGGCAGGGGCGCGCCGAGAGAAAGGTCGTTCTTGTTCAGGGGGATCAAGCGCATGAACCGTTCCTAATTCGAGATGCCCCGAAAGGCCAGGATAGGCCGCCGATTAAAACC
>DOVS01000195.1 GCA_003519965.1 Betaproteobacteria bacterium | reverse complement strand
TAATTCCTAGTTATCCATACTATCTCCCCACGATTTCATCAATCGGGTGCGCCCTGCAGATTACAGATTTCAACTGAGTGTCACTTACGTGAGTATAGATCTGTGTTGTCACGATACTCTGGTGCCCTAGCAGTCGTTGGACGTGGCGGATGTCTACGCCAGCGCTCAGTAGATGAGTGGCGGCTGAGTGACGGAGCATATGGGGCGTTACTCGGCGTGCTAGCTTCGCTCGCTCCCCTGCGCGGCGGACTAATAGGCGGACGAGTTGGGTGCTGACTGGGTTGCCTCGTGTATTGATAAGCAGAGTTGTGGTCGAAGGTGAAAATTCCATACGGGCTTTGTTGTAAGCGAGAATCAGCGCGCAAATAGATTCGTCCGGGAGAAATACCTGGCGTTCCCGGTTTCCCTTTCCTTTGATTTTTATGCTTCCTTCGTCCAGGTCTACATCGGAGATCTGGATCTGTGACAATTCTCCAACGCGACTTCCCGTGGCGAATAGAAGTTCAAGGCTGAGTAGGGTGGTTAACTGGATAAAGCGTTGCCGGGAAGAGATGGTTTGCGCGAAAGTTTTCGTCCCGTAGGCATTGCGGCTATTAAAACCTAAGGCTCTGATCGGAGTATTGAGGAGCGCGTTAAGTTCTGTGCGAGTCAAGGCGCGAGGAAGGCGGGCCGGAAGTTTTATTTTAAGCGAGAGCTGGTGAAACGGGTTGTTTTCTAGGTCTATTTCCGTTTCGAGCCAGCTAAACATTGCTTTAAGGCACGCAATGCGGCGTTTTATGCTGGCTTCTTTCAGACCGCATTGTTCGAATAGATAACGTAGATAATTGCGAATAAGCGTCCGATCGCACGTTTGAATGCTACTTTCGTTGTTAGTGAATCTTTGAAACTCGGTTAGGTCAAAATTGTATGCGCGGAGTGTATGCTCGGATAGATTTTTTGAGTGTCGGCAGTGGGATAGAAATCGTTCGATTGCGTCATTTAGTTGCATGGGTGAAATCTCGATTTATTCTTGATTGTATGGAAAGCCTCCTTGCGTTGAATTCTGGCTCTTCGGCGGTTTCATACGGAAGGTAGGGGTGGCCAATTTTTCTGAAATCGAGTATCTACCTGGGTTTGCGAAGACTCGGATAGGGACCCGAAATGGGAGCGGCCATCCCGATAGGGATAATGGGGTATCAGGGTCGGGTGATCAAGAACATTCGGGAGGATACATACACGAGACTGTAAATTTTACTGTGTAAGTGGCGGCTCATCAAAGAGACACGCGGTCACCGCACAAGATCATCAACTGGGATATTGGCTGTTTCCAGTTGAATCGCCACGGATACCCCAGACACCCTCGGTCCATCTAGAATTCTGCCGTTCAAACGTTACCGGAGACAGGCCGCCGTTGTAACCATGCCGGCGCCGAGTGTTGTAGAAGAGATCGATGGAGTCGAAGACATCGGCCCGCGCCCTGTCCTGCGTTGCATAGGTCTTCTGCTTGATACACTCGCGCTTGAGCAACTGGAAAAAGCTCTCGACAACTGCCACGACAATTCATAGAGCAGACGAGTCCATGCGCTTTGATGAAGCTCCGCCACTCGTGACCGGTGTATTGGCTGCCTTGGTCGGAGTGAATCAACAACCCCGGCCTCGGCTTTCGCCGCCACACGGCCATCAGGAGCGCCTTGAGCACCAGGTCGGTGCGCATCCGGAACAGCATCGACCAGCCGACGACCTGCCTCGAATACAGGTCCACGACGACAGCTAGGTAAAGTCAGCCCGCGTAGGTACGGATCATCGTGATGTCGGTTACCCAGCTACAGTTCGGTTTTTCAGGATCGAACTGCCGGTCGAGCGTAATTGTTGGGAGGCGGCGTCGGCCTGAACGACTTGCGCCTAAGCCGCGATGACGATGACCTGATTCTGGAAACGGGCGAGCGCAAGGATGGCGTGGTATTTCAAGACCGGTACGACGAACGGGCGTGCAATCAGCAGCCGTCCGCCGTTATCTTGCAAGTCGTCGCCGAGGCGATGGCGGATTTCGACGCCGCGTCGTCCAATCCCTTACGGAACCGGAAAATTCAGCAATTCGATTTTACCGGCATCGTCAATCGCTTCGATAGCGAGACGGCGGCCGATCCGGCGGAAGAGGATTCCGCTTTCGGCCAGTGGCGTCTGGCCGGCGCTTTACTGGATTTCCATCTTTCGAGCAGCGATAGCGAGGCGCTTGGCGGCGACTTGGCCTATCAATAATGGCAAGAACGGCAACTTAGGCGCGGTTTCCCTCGCCGTTGCTCAGGATGTATTGACCGACCCGAAATTTGGCGGCGCGCCGCAGGCATTGCAGCCATCGGCCAGTTTAAAGCAAGGGCTAACCTCGCTGGGCTGAACATACGCCCAGCGTTTTTCTTGTGACACGATCCGGCGCTGGCGGCGGGACGGACGTCGCGCCGGATCGTGCTTTTCTTTGCCGAATGATGCGCTAAACTTCCAGTAGTCGTTCTGGAGGGCGAGGGATTGCGGGCGGCGGCGGCCGCCCCGGCATGATCCATTGAAATTCCCAGACTCTTGGGAAATCACGTGTGGCTGCTTAACCGATCTTGGCGTGCGGGGATTCCGAATGCCAGGGCCGGAGTTTTGCCTCGTCCGGCGTGCGCGCCGTTGGCGCAGTATGGGCTGGCGGCTTCCCGTGTTGCGCGATGGACGGTTGACGTGGCGGTTTGATCCTGATTGCTTCATTGCACAAGCCAAGGAGCGTTCCATGACGGAGACGGCGGGCTTAAGATCAGCAGGCGAAGGATTTTACGCCTTTCATGAAGAGGCTCCCGCTAAAACATTCAAGGCTCATGCGGCGAATCTATGGCGCATGGCGATGGCGCCGAAAAACAGCGGCTGCTGGATCGCGATGAATGATTTCCCGGCGCAGTACGGCGGCTACGTGTATTTCAATTTAAACTTGGCGCTGGCGCAACGGCTATAAGTTTCGCGCCGCGGCTGGTCGCGGAAGGCGGCCCGGTAGAGGAGGCGTCGTTTTAACGGATTGTCGGTTTGGCGTTTGCTTCGGCGGTTTGGCGGAAATGGCCTTGCGCACGAGGGGATGACGGGCCGGTTAAGCTGCGGCGTATGCCGCGTTGTAGCGACCTTAAAAGGAGAGAAGCCGTGAAGAGAATCTTGTTGGGCATTGCCGTGATGACGTATTCATTGGCCGCGCTGGCGGGGAGTAACGGGCTAATCACCCAGCCGAGCCACTATTCCGTAACGAAAACGCTAAACCGGCTGGAACGGGTCGTCAAGGCCAAGGGGTTCACCATTTTCGCCCGGATTAACCATGCGGCGGCGGCCAAGCGGGATGGATTGACCATGCAGCCCGAGCAGGTGTTGATTTTCGGCAATCCCAAGGGCGGCACGCCGCTCATGGCGGCGTCGCCTACCGTGGGTATCGATCTGCCGCTGAAGGCGCTTGCCTGGGAGAGCGCCAACGGTAAAGTATGGCTGACCTATAATACCGCCGCTTACTTGAAACACCGTCACCATATTAAAGGGAAGAACGCGGCGATCAAAAAACTGGACCGGGGGCTGAAAGCAATGGTGCATAAAGCGCTGCAATAGGGACAGTCTCGACCGCTGCGTGGTTAGCCATTCCGCGAACGCTTGCGGTTGGCCGCCGCGCGGCTAGAAATGATGACGTTGTCGGAATAAATACCGCCATCGGCCGCCAATGACGGCAAGTGCGCGTTGGGCTGCTGCGGGCGCTGGATTGGTGCGCCGGCGGTTATACCAGCATGGCGCCGCCGTCGCAGACGAGAACCGTTCCCGTGGTATAGGCGTCGCTCATCAAAAACAGATAGTTGCGTGCGATGGCTTCGGTGGTTCCCAGCGATTTCAGCGGCAACGCCGCCGCCATTTCCCTGATTTGCGCATTGGTCGTTTCAACGAATCCTGGACTGACGGTGTTGACGCGCAGTGGCGCGAGTTCAACGGCCAGCGCTTTGCACAGCGATTCCGTCGCGCCGTTGATGGCGCTCATGGTCGATAGGCCGGGAAATGGCCGCAGGCTGGCGATCCCGGAAGTCAGCGTAATGCTGCCGTGGGGATTGAGGTGCGGCGCGGCCGCTTTGATGACCCGGTATTGCCCCCAAAATTTCGTTTCAAAGGCCTGCTGCGCGGCCGCGGTTTCCAATGCCAGAAACGGCGTGGCCGGGGCGCGGGATCTGGCGGTAAAGACGAGATGGTCGAATGCGCCAACTTCGGCCATGAGCCGTTGAATGTCCGCGTCCGACGTGATGTCCACGGAGCGTGGAGAAAGCGCGCCGAGGGTATCGGCGGGCAA
>DOVS01000003.1 GCA_003519965.1 Betaproteobacteria bacterium | reverse complement strand
TTTGCGCATGAATCCGGTATTCACCAGGATGGTGTGCTCAAAAGCCGCGAGACTTACGAAATCATGCGTGCCGAGGATGTGGGATGGAGCGCCAACAAAATGGTGCTGGGCAAGCATTCCGGGCGGAATGCTTTTCGCACCCGGTTAGCGGAGCTGGGGATCGAGCTGCCGTCGGAAGAAGCGCTGAATTCCGCTTTCGCCCGCTTCAAAGGTTTGGCGGATAAGAAACACGAAATTTTCGACGAAGACCTGCACGCCTTGGTGAGCGACGAAGCCGCCGCGCATGAGCCGGAGCATTATAAACTAGTGTCGCTCCGGGTTTGCTCGGAAACCGGCGAGATTCCCCACGCCGCGGTGGTGGTTGCGGAAAGCGGGGTGGAGAGAGCCGCCGAATCCGATGGCGGCGGACCCGTCGACGCCGCGTTCAAGGCAATCGAAGCATTGGTTGATAGCGGCGCGGAATTGCAGCTATATTCCGTCAACAACATTACCAGCGGCACCGACGCCCAAGGGGAGGTCACAGTGCGGTTGGCCAAGGGCGGGCGCATCGTCAATGGCCAGGGGGCGGACACCGACATTGTGATCGCTTCGGTCAAGGCTTACCTGCATGGATTGAACCGGCTCCATAGCAAGTTGGAGCGCGCGCATCCGCAAGTATGACGGAGGGGCGGGGCGCTCGCCTCGCCTTTTCTCGCGCTCCTATGCCGGCGCTCGCCCGCTTCGCGGCGGGCGGGTGCGGATTGCCAGGTGCGCTACAATTAATGTTATCCGCGATTTTATCCTGCCGCTAGCCGCTTTATGACGCTGACCGAACTTCGCTATATGGTGGCCGTCGCCCGCGAGCGTCATTTCGGGCGTGCGGCGGCGGCTTGCTTCGTCAGCCAGCCGACCCTCAGCATGGGCGTCCGCAAGCTGGAGGACGCATTAGGCGTCGCCATTTTCGAGCGCGGCGCCAACGATGTTCGCGTCACCGATATTGGCCAACGCATTGTCGAGCAGGCGCAACACGTACTCGAGGAGGCCGCGGCGCTCGAGGAAATCGCCGGCCAAGCCAAAGACCCGCTGACCGGTCCCTTGCGGTTAGGCGCGATTTACACAATCGGTCCTTACCTGCTGCCCCATTTAATCCCCATCCTTCACGAGCGGGCGCCCAATATGCCGCTGCTGATCGAGGAAAGTTTTACCGCATCGCTCAGCGAACGGCTGCGTCGGGGCGAACTCGATGCGATTATTATCTCTTATCCGTTCGAGGTGCCGGGCCTTGTCACGCAACCGCTGTATGACGAGCCGTTCCGGGTGGCGTTGCCGGCGGATCATCCGTGGCGCGGGAAAAAGGCCGTTGCGGCAACGGCGTTGGCGGATGAAACCTTATTGTTGCTTGGCGCCGGGCATTGCTTCCGCGACCAGGTCATTAAGACATGCCCCGCGCTCCAACGTTTTTCCGGCGGAGAAATCCAGAAAACCCTGGAAGGGAGTTCGCTGGAGACCATCCGCTACATGGTGGCGTCCGGCATGGGGGTGACCGTTTTGCCCTGCACGGCGGCGCACCAGGAAAATAGATTGCTCACGTTTTTGCCATTTTCCGCCCCGATTCCCGAACGTCGAGTGGCGTTGGCCTGGCGCAAGCGCTTTCCCCGTCCCGAGGCCGTCATGGCGGTGCGCGAGGCCATCGCCGCTTGCCGTCTACCGTGCGTGACTTTGCTCGATTTGCCGCCACGGCCCGCTAGCGGCTAAGGTGCCTCTCTGTCCAGCGATAGTTTAATGCTATCGCAATGATTGTAATAATCGATTGGAACTATCGTTGGTCTTTCCCTATGATGTTAATCGTGCGCTGAACGCATCACAGCGAATCGGCAACCGCAATGACAACCGAAAGGAGAGACAACATGCAAAACGACAGCTCGGTAACCATCAAAAATATTGAATCGGCCTTTGCCGGTGAATCGATGGCCCATATCAAATATTTATATTTTGCGAAGGTTTGCCGTGCGCAGGGCGACGAGGAATCCGCTCGGGTGTTCGAGGAAACCGCGGCGCAAGAGGTGCAACACGCTTTCGGCCATCTCGACCTGCTTTACCCGAAGCAAGACATGCACCCCGCGAACTGCCTGGAAATGGCGATTGCCGGCGAGACGCATGAGTATACTGAAATGTACCCGGCGTTCCGCCACATGGCGGTCGAGGAACAGAACCACGCGGCGGTCGCGGAGATCGACGAGCAAATCAGCGAATCCAAGGAGCATGCGGCGCGTTTTCGCATCATTTTGGAGAAAGCCGCCAGACGTTTCGCCGCCCTGACCAAGGTCGAGGAGCGGCACGCCAACCATTACCGCGAGACGCTTGCCCGGGTGAACGGCTAATTTATCCATACGATTCAATAGAACCTGAAGGAGATTCATCATGAAAAAATGGCAATGCGTGGTCTGTGATTTCATCTATGACGAAGCCGTTGGAATGCCGGAAGACGGTATCCAGCCCGGCGCCCGTTGGGAAGATATTCCAGAGGACTGGGCCTGTCCCGACTGCGGTGTGGCGAAAGCCGATTTCGAGATGGTGGAAATCGTCTGATTTTCCCGGCGGCCGGAAGCAACCCTTCCGGCCGCCGGACATTTAATGAGGAGACGGTGATGTTACCGATTGTGATCATCGGCAGCGGCCTTGCCGGTTATACGGTGGCGCGAGAGCTGCGCAAGCGGGATCGGACGGCGCCCGTTATGTTAATCACGGCGGACGACGGACGTGTTTACGCCAAGCCCATGTTGTCCAACGCCTTGGCTGCGGGTAAAACCGCTGCGGCTTTGGCGACGGCGGATAGGGATGAAATGCAGCGCCAGCTGCACATCGACATTCGCCACGGTTCCCGCGTGGCCGCCATCGATCCGCTAGCGCACACATTGATGGCGGGTGGAGAGTCTATCGGCTATAGCAAGCTGGTGCTTGCGCTCGGTGCGGATTCTGTCGCGCCGCAGGTAGCGGGGAGTGGGGCGGCGGACATCCTTACCGTGAACGATTTGGCGGATTACGAACGTTTCCGCGCCGCGATCCATCCCGGCCAGCGCATCGCGATTTTGGGCGCGGGGCTGATTGGCTGCGAGTTCGCCAATGATCTTTGCGGCGCCGGCTATCCGGTGGCGCTAATTCATCCCGCCGCTACGCCGCTCAACCGGCTGCTGCCTGAAGCGGCGGGTCGCGCCATGCGCGAAGCGCTGACCGCCGCCGGAGTGGATTGGCATGGCGGAGAAAAGGCGGCGGCCGTCGATCATGCGCCTGGCGGCTACCGTTTGACGCTGAGCGGCGGCGCCGTCGTCGAGGCCGGCGCCGTATTGTCGGCTATCGGCCTCACCCCCCGGATCGTCCTAGCGGAGGCCGCCGGTATTCGAACGCGTCGCGGCGTCGTCGTGGACCGGTACTTGCAGACCAGCGCCGCCGATGTGTATGCCGTGGGCGATTGCGCCGAAGTCGCGGGACGGGTGCGGCCGTTCGTCTTGC
>DOVS01000310.1 GCA_003519965.1 Betaproteobacteria bacterium | reverse complement strand
GGCACCGTGCCGATCTACCAGGCGTTGGAAAAAGTGGACGGCAAAGCCGAAGCGCTATCGTGGGAAATTTTCCGCGACACCCTGATCGAGCAAGCCGAGCAAGGCGTGGACTACTTCACCATCCATGCCGGCATACGCCTCGCCCACGTGCCGCTGACCGCCAAACGAGTAACCGGCATCGTCTCCCGTGGCGGTTCGATCATGGCCAAATGGTGCCTGACCCATCACCAGGAAAGTTTTCTGTACACCCACTTCGAAGACATTTGCGCCATCATGAAGGCTTACGACGTTTCCTTCTCTCTGGGCGACGGCCTGCGACCTGGTTCGATCGCCGACGCCAACGACGAGGCCCAGTTTGCCGAGCTGCAAACCTTGGGCGAATTGACCCAAACCGCGTGGCGCCACGACGTGCAAGTCATCATCGAGGGGCCGGGGCATGTGCCGCTGCACCTTATCCAAGAAAACATGACGCGCCAGCTCGCGCATTGCCATGAAGCGCCGTTCTATACCCTCGGGCCGCTGGTCACCGATATCGCTGCGGGTTACGACCATCTCGCCTCCGCCATCGGCGCGGCGATGATTGGCTGGCAGGGCTGCGCCATGCTGTGTTACGTCACGCCGAAAGAACACCTAGGACTGCCCAATAAGGAAGACGTGCGCGAAGGAATGGTCGCCTACAAAATAGCGGCGCACGCCGCCGACCTGGCGAAGGGGCATCCTGGCGCGCAAATCCGCGACAATGCCTTGTCCAAGGCGCGCTTTGAATTCCGCTGGGAAGATCAGTTCAATCTTGGACTAGACCCCGAACGCGCGCGCGCATTCCACGATGAAACCTTGCCCAAGGAAGCGGCTAAAAGCGCGCATTTCTGCTCCATGTGCGGCCCTCAATTCTGCTCCATGAAAATCACCCAGGACGTGCGTGACTTCGCCGCCCAGGCTGCGAAACAAGGAATGCGGGAAAAAGCCGCCGAATTCGTGGAGAGCGGCAGCGAAATCTATCGCAAAGCGTAAGCAACGCTAAGCGGACCAGCGAGTCACCTGGCGGCTGCTACCGCCGGGATTGCCAGCGTGAACACACTTCCGCCGTTGCCGTTTTTCACGCTGAGTGTTCCGCCCATGTTTTCCACGATCATTTTCGACATATAAAGCCCGATTCCCGTGCCGCTCGTTTTTGTCGTGAAATACGGGTCGAAAACCCGGAGCAGAATATCGTCCCCGATCCCGCCGCCGTTGTCGGAAACTTCGATAACGCAATAGCCGGCGTCCGCACGGACTTTAATCTCTACCCAACCGCCCATTTTTTTCTTTTGCTGGATCGCCTCCTTCGCATTGCCGAAGAGGTTCAGGAGAACTTGCGACAGCTCGTTAGGATAGCCGTCGACCCAAATATCCCGCATCTCCTGATGACGAATAACGATATTCTGATGGTCGAAGCTGGATTGTGTCAGCGCAACTGTCTCATCCACCACCTTCATCACATTGAAATGAATTTTTTCCCGGTTGGGACGAAAGAAGTTGCGAAAATCATCGATCGTGCTCGACATCTTATCGATCAAACGGCGGCCATCCCGCACGGCGGCCTCTAAAAAAGGAGCGTCCAATTCATTGAAGAGGAAGGCGTCCTTGATATTAGCCAGGACTAAACCCAGCGCATTCAAGGGCTGCCGCCATTGATGGGCGATATTGCCGACCATTTCCCCCATCGCCGCCAGCCGGGATTGCTGAATCAGTAAATGGTCTTTTTCCCGGTTCCTCGCCAGCGCCTCGGCAATCCGCTGCTCCAGCGTATCGTTCAACTCCTTCAGCGCCCCTTCCGCCGCTACGCGCTTGGTCACATCCTGAGCAAGAGACGCGACGCCGATCACCTGCCCCCGTTCGTCAACCAACGGCGTGTTGTACCATTCGCAGATAATGGTTCGCCCATCTTTCGTCAGGTTGGCGTTGGTGCTGCTTACCCCGCCTTTTTGCGCCAGCAGCGCCTGCCACACCGCTTCCACGCGAATGCACTCGTTACCGGGCAGAATCAATTCTGCGGCATGCCGTCCCACGGCCTCGTCATAGCGAAACCCAAAGATTTTTTCGGCGGACGGATTCCAGGAAATCACCCGAAAATCGACATCCCACTCAATCGCCGCCAACGGTGTTTGCTGTACATGCAACGCCAGCCGTTGCTGAGATTGCCGCACCGTCTTCTCGGCCGAGCGCCGCTCTAAAACCTCCGCCTGTAGTTGGCGGTTAATTTGCTCCAATCCGGTTTTTGCCGAGTGAAGATCGCCAACCAATTGCAAATTTTCAAAGCGCAACCGCAACGATTGTCGAATCGTGGCGTGAATACGCTCGGAGGCTACCCATAGCGCAACGGTAAACACCACCACCATCAACCCCATGGAAAAATGCAGCAACCCTCCGAACAACAACATGCGTAACGTGAATGGCAGAATCGTCGGCGCCATGAACAGCAGATAAACGCGCGGTAGCGCCGTCAGCGTGGCAAGCGCGCCCGCCACCATGCCGCCAAGAACGAAACCAAGCAGCATCTGATGCGCGGGGCTCTGTTCTGGGAACAGCCAAATACTGAGGCTCCCCCAGGCAAGCCCCGCCAACACCGCCCCCACGCGGAAACGCCGTCCCCAAGCCGCGGCCGCCGCAACATCCGGCGCGCGCCGCCGATACTGGTGCAGCAGCGCGTAGCGCCCAAGAGAAATAGCGCACAACACCGCAACCCAACCCACGATAAGGTGTGGCGAAATCTCGCCCCACAGCGCATAACAGACCAGCGATGCATTAATCAGCGTGGCCAGCAAACCGCTGGGCAACTGAGAATACGCATGTTTGACCAATTCGGCGTTAAGCGCGGAAGAAAAGTCTTTTCCCGGCTCTGCCTCGGCATGAGCGATCATACAATCTTTAAAAAAGGGGGCCTCGGGCTTCGCCGCACTCCGCCCGCAACGGGCGCCGCCATGTAGCGTCGCGCGTCGTCTGGCGATTCAGCGCTATCTTAGCGAACGCGCAGCCAAAAACAAAGGCGGGGTAATCCTGGCCACGCACTGACACGAACGCCGCCGCCATCCGCACCCGCTTAGCGGCTCGTGTTAACGTCCGCTCCAGAAATGATAAAATAGCCGCTTTTTATCTGGAAGGGTTACTTTGGACAACCTCCTCATCCTGAAAGCGTTAATTCTCGGCATCGTCGAGGGCCTGACCGAATTTTTACCGGTTTCCAGTACCGGCCATTTGATTATCGTCGGCGATTTATTGCACTTCAATAATGCGGTCGGCAAAGTATTTGAGATCGTGATCCAGCTCGGGGCGATCCTCGCGGTGTGCTGGGAGTACCGCGCAAAAATCGCCGCCGTGGTTAGCGGGCTGCCCACCGAGCGTGCGGCGCAACGCTTCACCCTGAACCTGTTCATCGCCTTTCTCCCCGCCGCGATTGTCGGCTTGCTGTTCATTAAAACCATCAAAGAGTATTTATTCCACCCTTTCACCGTCGCCATCGCCTTCATCGTCGGCGGCTTCATTATTTTCTGGGTGGAAAGGAAGCCACGGACGGCGCGGGTAACGCACGTGGACGACATGACCTGGCGGGACGCCCTGAAAGTGGGGCTGGCCCAGGTTTTTTCCTTGATTCCCGGCACCTCCCGCTCCGGCGCAACCATTATGGGCGGCATGATTTTCGGACTGTCGCGCACAACGGCGACGGAGTTTTCATTTTTTCTCGCCATTCCCATCATGTTCGCCGCCACCTTCTACGAATTATTCAAGAATTGGCGCTTGCTCCATTTCCACGATCTGGAATTATTTGCCGTCGGCTTTGCGATGGCGTTTATTAGCGCTTTTTGGGCGGTTAAGGGATTGCTGCGTTACGTCGCGCACCATAATTTTATCTTTTTCGCCTGGTACCGGGTAATCTTCGGTATTCTGCTGCTAATCTACTATCGCGGCGAATTATTTCACCTGCTGTCTTGAACGTCGCGCCGTGCGCGCAATGTGTGCAAAGCGCCGCGGGTTCTATACAATTCAAGCAACGTGCTTTAATCGCCCGATAGCACGGCGGCGTTTTCCGGTGTTTATTGCTAACCGTCGCTTAACCACATTGGATTTCCCATGCCCAACACCCCCCCCATCGTCCTTTCGTTTGGCGCCACCGACCCCAGTGGCGGCGCCGGCCTGCAAGCCGACTTGCTCACGCTGGCCAGCATGGGATGCCATTCTCTATCGGCCGTTACCGCCATCACGATTCAAGACACCTTGGGCGTGGACGATATGCTGGCGCTGGATGGCGAATGGGTCGCCGATCAAGCGCGCAGCGTACTGGAAGACATGCCCGTGGCCGCCTTTAAGCTCGGCCTGCTCGGCAGCGTGGAAGCCATCGCTGCAATTGCCGAGGTGGTCGCCGACTACCCCGACGTTCCTTTGATCCTCGACCCCGTGCTCACGTCGGGCCGAGGGGACGAACTCGCGTCGGACGATATGATCGACGCCCTGCGCGGCATGCTAATCCCGCAAACCACATTAATGACCCCCAACAGTCTGGAAGCACGGCGGCTGGCAATCAACGAAAGCGACGACGACGAAGATCCCTCGCTTGCCGAATGCGCCCGGCGGCTGGTGGAAATGGGAAGCGAATATGTGCTGATTACCGGCACCCATGAAAACACCCCGCAAGTAATTAATAGTCTTTATGGCCCGCAGGGGGAAATTCGCAACGATAGCTGGCAACGGCTGCCGGGAAATTTCCACGGTTCAGGCTGCACCTTGGCGGCGGCGATCACCGCATCGGTCGCCCACGGCCTGGATATCGCCGAAGCGGTGCAGGAAGCGCAGGAATATACTTGGCAAACCCTAGCAGCCGCATTCCGGCCAGGGATGGGCCAATTCATCCCCGACCGCTTATTCTGGGCGCGGGAAGAAGAGGAAAATGATTAGCGGACTATACGCCATCACACCGGAAGAACCCGAAACCGCCGTCTTGTGCGCTAAAGTGCGGCTGGCGTTAACGGGAGGCGCCCGCATTGTCCAATACCGCGCCAAGGGACTAGATCGGGCGGCGCAACGCGCGCAGGCCGAATCGCTGCTCTCCTTGTGCCGGCCACTCGGCGCCCTATTCATTATCAACGACGATCCTGCTCTCGCGGCGGAAATTGGCGCCGACGGGGTTCACCTCGGTCAGGATGACAGTACGATCGCCAACGCCCGGCGATTACTGGGCGCCCGGCGAATTATCGGCGCATCTTGTTATAACCGGCTCGCGGCGGCAGAGGCGGCGGCGGCGGCCGGTGCGGATTATATCGCCTTCGGCAGCTTTTTTCCCTCGTCCACCAAACCAGCGGCGATTGCCGCGCCCCTAACATTGTTGCAGCAGGCGAAGCAGCGGCTCACGGCGCCGCTGGTCGCCATCGGCGGCCTAAATCTCGACAATTCTGGTAAACTTATCGCTGCGGGTGCGGATGCCTTGGCGGTCATTTCCGCCCTGTTCGGCAGCCGCGATATCCACGGCGCCGCCCGAAAGTTCGCCGCTCTCTTTGGAAACATCACGGCCTGAACGATTTTCCCGAGCGTTTTTATCGTAGCGCCCTAATTTAAGTTAACGTATATGACTTCGCACAATCAGCAATTATTCGACCAATCCCAGCAATATATTCCGGGGGG
>DOVS01000091.1 GCA_003519965.1 Betaproteobacteria bacterium | reverse complement strand
GCGCCAGCGGATTGGGCGGTTATCGGGGGGGACGGTACGTTAATAGAGTGTGGCGCTGTCGATAAAAGCAGGCTGTTTTGAATGGGACTTATCTCGTTTAGCGGCTTGATGCGCCGTCCTGTTAAAACGATAGGTTTTTTAGTGGGTGTTTGCTTTAAGTTGTGTGTAACAGGAGAAATAGATGAAAGAGACGTTGAAACCCGGCATTAAATACGAGCACAAGTTCATCGTTCCTCAATCGAAGACTGTCCCGGCGCTTTATCCAGAGTCGGACGAGTTTGTGGTCATGCCAGAAGTTTTTGCAACGGGTTTCTTGGTAGGATTCCTCGAGTGGGCCTGTATCAAGGCGATCAATCCGCATCTCGATTGGCCGCAAGAACAAACAGTTGGAATACACATCGACGTAAGCCACGAAGCGGCAACTCCCCCCGGCCTTGAAGTCACGGCGACTGTTCAGTTAATCGCCGTTGAAGGGAAGAAGCTTGTTTTTGCCGTGGAGGCCCACGATAGTGTAGACCTGATTTCCAAAGGGCGGCATGAGCGGTTCATTATCAGCAAGGAGAAATTTGACGCCAAACTTGGCCTCAAAAAAGAGAACGCGTAATCTGGTTACTTCCAGCCGGGCCTGACTCAGGCCCCGGCAATGCGTCTTTGATCGTCGCCCTAAGCGCCGCCTTGCCATCAAGAGCGATAAGGCGTTGATCCCATTAAATGGGATCGGCTAGTACGGCGCCGTAGCGCTCCGGCCCGATATTGCCGCGAACGCGCACCAGCAGCTTGGGCGGCGGTGTGCTAAATAGAATGCGGCGTCGCCAATAAAAGCGGATGACTTCGATTTTGACCGAGGCTTATTCCGTCTGGCGATTTTGCGCGTTATCCTGCTAAAACGATAGCCTTTGATTTGGAGCCTATTTTAGATTAGGTGCAAAAATGCATGCACACCTCCAGCTTCTAATATTATGCGTTTTTCTCGCTCTTGTGACGAATCAAATGGCTCATAGGAGAAAAGGAATAAAAAGAAGGAGGTACGCCGCCGTTACTATAGGATTGCTATCCGGTTTTGCCAGTTTTCTTATCGCCCTGTTGTTGCAAAATGTAATTCCTATACATTGGGCCATATTAGGCGCGGTCATCAGTGTTGGTTATGCATACCTAATGGCCGATGCGAAAGGCTTTGGACGTATCAAGTAGCATAAACAAGTCGTTAAACCAGCTATGTCATTGGGGTCGGAGTAAAGACCTTTCCTTGCCTCGGCGCTATTCGACATATCCCCGCCTTCCGCTCATTATGCGGAGTCAAACAACGCCATCGTCATGGCCAAGGAAGATAAATGGCTTGGCTCCTCGGGACACGTATTCGTGTGAGTCTGTGAGAACGGACACGGGTTCTCTGCGGCGCGGACCTTATCTCATCGGTTTGAACGAAACGACCGTGGTCTGTTCCCCGCCCTAAGTGAAAAACAAATCCGCTCCCTTTTATCGAATATGCGGATGACGTATTAAGGGAAGCCGTGGTTTTGTTGGCACGCGGCTCTTTATACGTGCGTAGATGAATCAATAGTCTGCGGTGAGATCATGTTGCGCAACTATAAAAATTAGCACGCTAACAGGAGATAGTGAATAGGTTTTACACAAATGACCGATGAAGAAATCTTGGATATCGCTAATCCAATGATGGATAGCCTAATGGACGCATCGACGAATATCGATTTTGAGAAACATATCCAAGATTTTAGCGAAAGGATGAAACGCATCGTAACGCAAGAGTATTTTCAACGGGTTTGTGAAAACTATCAGGGTGAAAAAGGATTCTTTATTAAAAGAGAGTTGGTCGCGGTGTTCAAGCGTCCAGATGCCGCGGCAATTGTTGTTCACTAAGGCGCAGGGTGAATTTGTTGCAGAACTACTCTTGGCTGAGAAAGGAGGTAAGTACCTCGTCGAACATACAATGGTTTTCTAATGATTAGAACGGCGCAAAAAAGGACAGATGTGTTTCGCAGTCATTTGATCGTGCCGGTGCGCCAAGATTACGTAGGCGAGCAAGATCATGGAGAACCGAACGATGCCAGGAAACGGACCTATTGTATTGTCGAGGGCCCTGTGCTACATAGTCCAACGAGGACACAAGCGGAATGCATATTTAAGGACAGGCCGCGGTTTTATACTAAACTTCAGCCGAACGTTTCGGGTTGGAGACTCGCCGCGTCCGCCTCGCCTTATCTAGCGTTCCCGCGCTCATCATCCGGCGTGTCGACAATCGGCAAGCTGGCTCCGTTAGAAAAAGGCAATGAACATATGGTCAAGTTTATTCTTTGCGCAACACGCCATCCGAATATGTCGCGGGATGCGTTTCGAGACTATTGGTTAAATCATCATGGACCCTTATTCAAGAAATTCGCAGATACATATAGGGCGGTGCGTTACGTACAGAGCCACACCATTGATTCACCGTTAAACGAAAACATTAGGAAATCCAGGGGAATGTCGAAGGAGTACGATGGGGTCGCCGAAATATGGTGGCGGTCGGAAGAAGATTTTCTCGCGGCGATCAATTCGCCAGAGGGCCAAAAGCTTCGTGCAATGTTTATTGAAGACGAAGCGAGATTCTTGGATTTGAGCGCATCTTCGGCCTTCTTCACCGTTGAGCATGTTCTTATCGATGGGAAGGTATAGCAACCGAAGAACGCTGAACGAGACAATTCAGCCGACGCGTTGCACTCGCGGCTAAAACGACCGGGATTCGTTCCGATACGCTACCTTATGCAACCCAAGGATCATCACATGGATAACGTTGAATCGACAACGGGATACGTATCCGGCCTCATCGGGCGCTTAACTGAACTACATGCACAGTATTATGCCGAACACTGGCGTTTTGGACATTTTTTTGAGGCAAAGGTGGCGACAGAGCTTTCTAATTTTATTAGCCACTACAATGAAGCGAGGGATTGTATTTGGTCATTATCCGGTAATGGACAGATTGAAGGGTCGATAACAATAGATGGTTCATCCCATATCAAAATATGGCACACCTTCGCTGGTTTATCGTGTCGGATACCCTCAAGGGGAAAGGGGCTGGGAATTATTTAATGAAACAAGCCCTGTCCTTCTGTAAACAAAAAGAATACGAGAAGGTTTGCCTTTGGACATTTCAAGGGTTGGATTCGGCAAGGCATCTTTATGAAAAATATGGATTTAAGTTGGCTGAAGAACGATCGGGTAAGCAATGGGGCTCAATGGTTATCGAGCAACGTTTCGATGCGGTAATTCGGGCGCCAGAAAATACATAGTTAAAGTGCTGCACTGCGGGTTAGGTGCGGGATCAATTCTAAATATTCCAGCATTTGGTTGGAATGTTAGAACTGATAATCACTAAGTTGGGCATGTGATACCGAGGAGTAAGGTTGACTCAATTTACTAACAATAACTTTCCAGGTGGCTCTAAATCCCGTGTAAATATTGCTGGGAAGAGGATTCGTGCCGAGTCGGCTACGGTAGCAGATCTTGTTGTAGTCGAGAATGGCGTGCTGCTCATCGTGCAGTATTGAATACGTTTCAAGCATCCCTGCGTAATAAAACTCGTGGAAAAGGCATAGTAGTCGCGCAAAGACACAAAAGAAGATCTACGATCTCCGGCAAATTAGCCCGTTACCCAGAGATGCAATTGGCACGAATGGATGATGTGGCCGGTTGTCGATTAATCTTTCCAACTATATGTGCGCTACACAGTTTTCGCGAAGAGTTCCATAATGCACGGTTTCATCATTAAGAGGCGGAACGATGTTGACAAATACGATTACATAAAGCGCCCAAAACCCACAGGATATCGGGGAATACATGACGTATATGTTTATGATGTTAATTCGGTCACCGGGCGTCACCTAAAAGGGCTAATGGTAGAGATCCAGTATCGGACTGAGATTCAGCATGCATGGGCTACTGCAGTTGAAGTAATTGGATTTATTACAGAAAATAAACCTAAGTTCCAAGAAGGGGATGCACTGTATCAAGAGGCTATGGCGCTTGCGAGTGAAATTCTTGCCAGAGCATTTGAAGGGTCGAACGGGCCATTCCCTCGGAAGGACAATAATGAACTTGTCAGAGCTTTCCAAAAGCTGGATCAAGATTTGAGGCTTTTGAATAAGCTGAAAGATCTGAACTCCGCCGACACCAGCATAAGCACAAACCGGAACTCCATTTTAATATTCTCTGAGTCTGGGGAATTGGAGATAAAAACATACCGTGATGCTACTGAGGCACTTCGAGCATTGTTCCAATTAGAGAAAGAGTGTCCTGGGAAAGACATAGTTCTAGTTAAAGCAGATACTTCAGAAGACGTACGCTTTGCTTTTAGGAACTATTTCTCTGATGCTCAAGACTTTGTCGATCTGGTCGAGAAGGGATGTCGAGAGCTAACGTAATTTAAAGAAATGTTATATTGAGAGCACTGAGAACGAAATAATTCATGATGCGCCCCCTGGGGCGCCGGTAGATGGGCATTATTTTCTGCATGAAATAATGCCAACGAAAGTAACGTCCGTGGTCAGTTCCAGCATTCCCCCCGGCTTGTTTCGTATTTCCGCACGGCTCGGCTTAGCGTCATGTCATGAACCCCGAATACCGCCAGATCTCTGCCGCTGCATCAGCACCCGGCAGATAAATCATGGGCCATAGCCCCATGGGAAAGAACAGACTCTGGCGATGAGTGGCCGTATGGAATGGATCACTCTTGAACCGCCCCGGGTTTTGAGGAGGCTCTAGTCTTTGAGAAAATGGAGCCATGATGAACAAAAAGATTACCCCGAAGTATTCTCCCGAGGTCCGTGAACGTGCTGTGCGCATGGTGCAGGAGCACCGTGTTGAAATACGGTTCTTCGCGCGCTTGTAGAGAAAGCCGGTTCGTGTCGCCGTGCCGGCGATAGAAGCACGCGATGTTATCGTAGACGCCTCGTTGCGCTTCTTCATGGCTGTATGAATTTTTCGACGGATACGCTCGCGCTGGCGCAAAGGGAGGCCGCACTCGGCCACGCCATGGCCGCCGCCGTTGAAGCGGGCGGGCTAGCGGAGGAATGACGCTAGTAAAAAGTAGTATATCAAGCGCCGCCCCCATCGCTCCCGACTTCGTTGTTCGGCGTTAACCGCCACATTCGCCGCATGGCGGCCAATGCGAGCAGCGGGCCGGGCAGCAACAACCAGGCGACGTATTCACCCACGCCGCGCCACAATAAAGTGACCAGCTCTATGGATACGATGGTAATCGCGAAGCCGATGCTGTTCATCAGAGCAAGCGCGCTACCGATGCGTTCGGGTGGACACGCCTTTGCCGCCAAGGCGGAAAACTGCGGCGAGTCGGCAACCACGAAAAGCCCCCATCCAAGCAGTATGACGAGCACGACGCCATAAGGCAGTCGTGCGGTCCATGGATAGATCAGGCACATGAGCGCGGAGCCGGTCAACGCCATGATGGCTATTTTCCCGCTTCCCCAGCGATGGCTGAGCATACCGCCGGCGATACAGCCGATGCTGCCCGCGATGAATACACCGAACGCGGCTAGAGAGACCATGCCGCCGCTCGCTCCGGCGTTCAACTGTCCAATGAGCAGGGGGACGATGGCCCAGAAGGCGTACAGTTCCCACATGTGGCCGAAGTAGCCGAAGGCGGCCGAACGAAATGCGGGAACGCGATAAGCTTGCAGTACGCCGCCCCATTGCAGGCGGCGCCCGCCTCCATGGTGCGGCCCATCGCCCAGCCGCCACACGAGGAAGGCGGCGGCGGCGGCCAGGGCGGAGGCGATATACAGCACTCCCTGCCAGGTGGGGGCGACATGGACGCCGCGCACGAAATGCGGCAGCCCGGTGCCCAGGGTGAGCATGCCGACCAGCCATCCCAGTGCGGCGCCCGCTTTTTCCGGCGCCCAACTTACCACCAGCTTCATGCCGATAGGGTATATTCCGGCTAGGGTCAGGCCGGTGATGAAACGCAGGGCCAGCGCGGCGGTGAGATTGCCGGCGCTGAGAACGAAGGCGGCGTTTGTCAGCGCCCCTAGAATAGCGCAGGCTGCAAAAATCCGGCTAGCCGAGAATCGGTCCGCCAGACCGGTCAGGGCGAATAGTAGGGAGCCCGTGATGAAACCCAGTTGCACGATGCTGGTCAGGTAGCCAAGCTGGGCGGTTGTCAGTCCCCAGGCGGCGTGCAGCGCATTCGCCACGGCATTGACGCTGAACCAGAGCGAGGCGCCGAAGAGTTCCGACAATACGATGATGGCGGTGGCGTAACGAGGGGGCATACGATGGCCAAATAAAAGTAAAGAGCGAGGTTCTCCCGGGTTTTCGTTCGCCGAGAGGGGCTCATGCTATCAGGTTTTCTTCATGCAGAGGAAATCACGCGCTATCCCTTTTTTTATGACTAGCGATGATGCATCGGCGGCGTGTTCCGTTCGCTTTCACGCATTGTCGCGATGTGGCGCTAACGCCTAGGATGAATGGCGCAAGGCCGCTTCCTGGGTGTTTTTCCCCACGCCAACGTCTTGCGCGTCTTGTTGTCCGGCCGCTGCTTTTCCTGCGGTCATGTCTCTTTTTTCGTTCTGCCGAATGCCCGGCATGGTATGCGGTTCCACGCCCTAATCGATGCGATAGACCGGCGGTCAAGGGCGGTGGATCGCTGGCCTGTTTCAGGGGGTTAGTGATTCATTTTGAACAATGGACTGTTTCAGAATAAGCCAGTCTCCAGCCGCCGCCGCCATACTAATTTAATAACAATGATGAATTTAAAGTAAAAAAATCGGTGGCATGGAAGCTGCTCTTCCTAGTGTGCGAATAATAATCACGGCCCAGGAGCAGCGCATGGAGTTTTTCAAGAAAACCATCGATCCCGTCGTCGCTATGGTGATCGTCGGTCTGTTGGATATTTTTCTATTTCTGGTGGTGGGCGCATGGACGGTCGGCGGCGGCGAGACCATGATTACCGGCTTGATCGCGAAGGGAATACTGGGGCATCGGCTGGATCGCATCCCTTTCTGGGTGCAGGATTTCAAGCCGACCTTTGCCTACTGGAAGATGTATATCAGTCTGGGAATGTTCTTTGGCGCTTTTGTCGGCGCGGTGTTAAGCAAGGAATTTTACTGGCGGGTGCCGCGGCACTTGAACGAATGGGTCATGATCACCATCGGCGGCTTGCTCATGGGCATCGGCATTCGCTTGGCTTTTATCTGCAACGTCAGCACTTTTTTCGCCATCACGCCGCAGATCAATTTAGGGGGCTACCTAGCGGTTAGCGGCATTATCGCGGGGGCCTGGGTTGGCTCGTGGATTTATAAGAAAGTTTTGGAGGCGTGACGATGCATAACGACCCCACTTATCAGCTTCTCGCCTCGTTTTTCTTTGCCTCGGTGGTCGGTTTCCTGATGCAGCGCTCGCGGTTTTGCAATACCGCCGCCCTGCGCGACGCCATGCTGTTTAAAAATTACCGCAACACCAAGGCCATGCTGGCCCTCATGATTGTAGGCACGTTGGGATTTACGGCGTTAATGACCGTCGGCGCCGGACATCCGATCGTATTCGAGGTGGGGATCAACCAGTTCATCGGTCTGTTCCTGTTCGGCATCGGCATGGTGCTGGCCGGCGCTTGTACGGTGTCCTCCTGGGTGAAATCGGGCGAAGGCAATGTCGGCACTATGTGGGCGGTGCTGTTTACCTTTGTCGGCATGTTTTTGTTCTCTCTCTACTGGTCCGCCGCTTACTGGCCCCCGGCATCCGCCACCATGTCGCAACTACCGAACTTGAAAGGCTTGCAGCTCGGCGTAGCCAATGCCGCCACGTTGCAGAGCCAAACGGGTATTCCGGCGATCGTCTTCGGCCTGATTCAGGCCGCCGTACTCGCCGCCATTTACTACAAGATTATCCGTTATGAGCGGGCCGCCGAGCAGGCGCGCGCAGGAGCGCAAGCACGGGCGGAGGCGGTGGCGCAGACCGAGGAAGCCACCGCGGCGGCTATCGGGATGCAAAGAGGCAAGCAGACGGCAGGCAATCGGTAATGCTGCGCTCGGGGCCGCGCAAGCCCTCCAACATTTATTAGCAGGAGGTCAACGACGATGGGTATTTTCGGGAAAAAACGGGCCGCCGAACAACCGGCGGCGAAGAGCGTCATTACGCTGGAAGACGGACACGTCGTCGAGGCGGCGGAATCGGTGGATTGCTTGGGCGATTCTTGCCCGCGGCCCCAATTGCTGACTAAGAAAGCCTTGGCGCAGGCCGCTTCCGGCGTCGTTATCGAAGTGAAGATCGACAACCCCACCTCGCTGGAGGCCGTGATCGCCATGATCCCGGACTTCAGCGGTGCGCATTTGGGTACGATTAAGGGGAATCGGGGTTGGCAAGTGATTGTTCGGAAACTCTGAGGAGGCGCAGATGACGCTACGCTCGATGAAATCCCGCGGACTGACGTGGACGCAGTTGCAGATGTCGATCTTGGCGGGAATCGCCGCCGTGCTGACGGTGGCTTCTCTCGCTTACATTCTCATTGCTCGGCCGCCCTATCTGCGCGCAACCCGATACGGCGTTCCATTCTATGCGTCCCAGGTCATTAATCCGGTGACTCAGCAGCCGATGGCGCTGAACACACTGGCTTACTATTACACCACGGGTAAAAAGACCGGGAAAACGGCGAAGGGGAGCGGTGCGCGGGAGAAAATAACCCTTCCCACCATGGTTCAATTCGGCATGTTTTTCGTGGCGTTCTACATCATGTATTTGGCATTTATCGGTGATCCATTTGGAAAATAAACGGAGAAAACCATGCGTCGCGCAAAAATGAGCAATGCCCAGATTTGGCTATTCTGCGGCGGCACTATACTGTTTTTTCTGGCGATATTCGCGGTGGGTTTCCACTTTGCGGCGTTGTCGGCCGATACCGTGGAAGCGGCGGCCATCCCGCAACCGGTGGAGGCGTTCGCCCAACCCATTAATTTGGGCGCGCCCTATGGCAAGGTGTCGGTATCGCACCTGATGCAGTATTGCATCGCGAATCCGCCCCGGCAAACCGGCCAGGCGGGTTCGAAACCAGCGGCGCCGGTGAGCAATTTCGGTGGTTGCTAAGGCGCTCGCGGCGTGAGGCCGATCATTGCCCCCATTATGGCCGCGATGCTGGCCGGCGGCGGTATGGCGGGGGCGTTCGCGGCCTCTCCTCCTTTCGCCTTTGTGCGCAAACCGGCGTTGTTGGCCTCGCCTGTCGTTACGGTGGTCGATACACGGCCGGACGGGCAGTGCCGACAAGCGACCATTGCCGGCGCGCATTGCCTGTCGCCGGCCGATTTGCTGGGACCCCATGGCCGGCTGCCGAGCTTCCGTCAGATTAACTGGGTGCTCGGGACGGCGGGGTTGGCTGGACGCGGCACGGTGGTGGTGGTGGGTGACAATCCGGTGTGGCGGGATTTCATGGCGGGGATGCTGTTTCTCTGCGGCCAGCCGCGCGTGCGGGTGATGATGCAGCCGGTTGACGCGCTGCTCAGGATGCCCGCCGTCAAGCGCGGACCGGGGCGCGCGCGCGCAATTCTCGCCGCGCCGTTGTTCACCGCGGCGGCGCGCTCGACGCTGGTGGTGTTCCGGGGCGAACTGTCGCGCAGCCTGTACCGAACACCGCCGCCGGTACTGTTGGACGGCCGTAGCGAAGCCGAGTATTGGGGGGGGCGAATCCGCGCGGCGCGGGGCGGCCATATCCCCGGCGCGCGGCTATTCCCGATGCGGTTGGCGGTGCGCGCCGGGATGCGGCGGGCGGGCGCGCCGGCGTTTTACCGGGGCGCGATTGCCTATGCTCAAGACCCGCTGACCGGCATCGCCTATTTTACTTTGCTGCGCGCGGGGTTGGGGATAGCAGTGCGAGTATATCCCGGCGGCTGGCGGCAATGGGCGGCCCAACCCGCCTTACCCGCCGATGCGGAAACCTATCCCGCGCTTCCGGTTGCCGCCGTGGCGGCAACCGGAGCGATTTGAAGCCCGCCCGATGAAGGGGAATGGCGGCTGCGGCGGTGTTGGCCGGGAAAATGATCCTACTCAAACGGAGACAAATCGATGGATGAGCCGATGAAATTTCTGTTCCTGGTCACCGCGCCGGACGCGGCGCGGATTCTCGTCCCTTTGGTGCGCGCCTGCCGGCGTCAAGGAGCGCCGTGGGCGTGCTTTCTGACCCATGACGGGGTGCGCGTGCTGGAGCGGGATGACGTCAGGGCGATCATCACGGACGCGATCCGGGCGGTGGCTTGCGAATATTCCTGGGAACGCTTCATGGGAACGCAGGCATGCCCGGTGGAGCTTGGCAGCCAGACCGACCATAGCATTATGGTGGGCGAGGCGGCCAGGATCGTTAGCTTGTAAAACTAATGGAAGGAAGCGGATCGATGAATGCAAAAAAGAACATCGCCTTATTAGGGCGCCGCGACCATGCCGAGGCGATGCGGGTCGCCGCCGGTCTCACCATTTTCGGCCACCGGGTCACGCTGGTGTTTATGGACCGCGAAGTCGAAGACACCGAGGAGAACCGGACCCAGGCGGAACTGCTGGAGCTGTCCGACATTTCTCCGCAAACAACGGTGCCCGGCGGCGATCTGCCGGTGCTGAATAGCGGACAACTCGCGCAACTGCTGACCGAGGCCGATGCAGTGCTGAGCGTCTGAACGGGTTCGACAACAGCGGAGGAATGCGGACATGAACGTGGCGATACTGGAAACGGGGTTATTTCCCGACAGCGAAACCGTACTCGATGCACTGAATCATCTGGAGCCGGTGCATTACGTCTACCGGTACGATCTGAGGAAACCGATTCCATCGGCGGAGGAATGGGATCAACTGATCGATGCATTATGCACATCCGACCGGATTATCTCGGTTTGATGCAAGGGCGGTAGGCGGAAGCGGCGGTGTTTGCGCGAAAATAGAAAAGGAGACGGATCATGAAAACGAAAAATATTCTAATTTTAGCCCCATTGTTGGTTGCCGGTACGGCGGTTGCATCCGCCGCGCCGCCGCCGCTGGTTAGCGCGCAATGGGTGGCGGCGAACGCTTGTAAACCAGGCGTGGCGGTCATCGATATTCGTAGTCCGGTGGGTGGCGGCGGAAACCTTTATACTTACCTGCGCGGGCATATTCCTTGTGCGGTCTATAGTAATTACAAAACCGCCGGATGGCGGGTAAAAAGCCACGGGGTGGTGGGTATGCTGCCCCCGACGCCAAAGCTGGAGAAGCTGATCGGCGATCTCGGCGTCGGCAACGCTAATCATGTGGTGATCTACTCGGCGGGAACCAATGCGCTGGATATGGGCAGCGCCACGCGCGTGTTCTGGACCTTCAAGATGTTGGGCGATAATAATATTTCGATCCTGAATGGCGGCTACGCGGGTTACGTGGCTAAAAAACTGCCCGTGAAGCGGGGCAAGCACACCCGCAAGGCAACGCACTTCGCGGCGCATTTCCAGCCACAGTATCTGGCCACCGAGCAGGATGTGGAACACGCCGTCAACAGCGGCGCCGCCGCCTTGGTCGACAATCGCCCGCACGCCCAGTACATCGGCGTGGTGACGCCGCATATGGACAAACGGGCGGGCACGCTTCCCGGCGCGAAAAACCTGCCGCAGGGCTGGATCACGGTCAACGACGGCGGCGCTTTCCGTTCTCCGGCGCAACTCGAGGCGCTGTATAAAGTTGCGGGAGTCCCCGTCATGGGAAAGCAGATCACCTTCTGCAACACGGGACATTGGGCGTCGCTGGGCTGGTTCGCGAGCTCCCAGTTGCTTGGCAACAAGGACGTGAAAGTCTACGACGGCTCCATGGCCCAGTGGACGCGCAATTCCAAGCTGCCGCTAGTAGTGAAGGTCAAGCTGCCCGCCAGCCATTAATCGCGCAAGCGCGCGCAGAGGCAAACACCGGCGCCGCTACGGCCGGCCGCAAGCAGCCGCCCGCATCGGGGTTGCTGGCTACCGGCCGGCGGCGGCGCACATTCGCGGCCATGCTGGAAGTACTCGCGGGCGATGTGAGGCGGCTCGCGGCGCCGGGCCTGAGTCCGCGCCGCCGTGGGGGCGTTCGTTCGCGCATTGCAGCGGCGTTGGGCGTGCTGCCGCTGGTGGCGCGGCGCTATCTGCAATCCGACGGAGCGCTAGAGGCGGCTACGCTTGCGCGGCTCGGCGCGCTGCGCAACGCCTTCGCCGCTGGAAACCTGGCGCGGGCGACGGCGGTGGTGCGCACGCTGACGCGCGAATTCCCGCTGCATACGCGCGGACTG
>DOVS01000264.1 GCA_003519965.1 Betaproteobacteria bacterium | reverse complement strand
GTAGTGACCATTGTCAAGGGCCGGCCGGTCGTCACGCTGCCGCCCGCCGTTCTCGCGGCAAGCGGCGTCGTAGTCCGCCCGTTAACGGTCACCCGCCGTCAGCCCCAAATATCCGCCGCCGCCCGTGTGCTGCCGCTGCAACCGCTCATCGAACGCCGAGCCCATTATCAACAAGCGGCGGCGCGCCGGCAAGCCGCCACAACCTCGCTGGCGGCGTCGCGCCGCGCTTACCGGCGCGCGCGCCAGCTTAACCGGCAACACCAGAACATCTCCGACCAGATGCTAGATTCCGCCCGCAACGCCTACGCCGCGGCGCTTGCCGCCCAGCGCACGGCCGCATCGGCGGCTAGCGCCTTACAGCTAACCATGCGCCAACGCTGGGGCGCGCAAATGACCCAATGGCTGACGCACCCTCACGGTACGCCCTTGCCGGCCCTGTTCTCCGGCGCGCTCGCGCTGCTGGAGGTGACCTTGTCTCCCGGCAGCACCGCACCGCCGGCGCGTATTCAGCTGGAAAATGCCGGCGGCGGCTCTCAACCAGCGCATTTTATTGCGTCTTCTCCTGAAGTCGATCCCAAGATTCAAGGGCCGACCTATCTATTTTATACCGCGCGCAACGACCTCCGCGCCAACCAGCGGCTGACGGCGATGCTGCCAGCCGCTCTCCATCCGCTGCGCGGCGTTGTAATCCCGTCCACGGCGGTTATTTGGTACGCCAGCCAAGCATGGGCCTATGTTCGGACCGGGAAGGATCAATTCACCCGCCGCGCCGTACCCACGGCGTTCCCCGTGGCGCACGGGTGGTTCGCCGCCAAAGGCTGGCGCGGCGGAGACGATGTCGTGGTGGCGGGTGCGCCGCTGCTGCTCGCGGAGGAGTTACAACCGCCGCAAAATAGTGCTGGCGGCGATGGCGGAGACGACGACGATGACTAACGCCCGCTCGGCTATTCATGGAAAATCCCAATGCTAACCGCCATCATCCGTTTTGCTTTGCGCTTTCGCGGCGTCATTATCGTGCTTGCCGGCATGACCGTGGGCTACGGAATATTTTCTCTCGGACAAGCAAGATTGAACGTATTCCCCGAATTCGCGCCGCCGCAAGCGATCGTGCAAACCGAAGCGCCAGGATTATCGCCGTCCCAGGTCGAACGATTAGTCACGACGCCATTGGAAAGCGCCTTGCAGGGCGTGACCCGGCTCGCCGCCTTGCGCTCCAAATCGGTGCAGGGATTATCGATGATTACCTTGACCTTCCATCCCGGCAGCAGTATTTACCGCGACCGGCAAGCCGTGGCGCAGCGGCTGAGCACTGCAGCCGGCAGCCTGCCTTTCGGCGTCAAATCCCCGACGTTGCTGCCGCTGGCGTCTTCCGCCGGAATTGTGCTCACGGTGGGGCTCACTTCCGCGCAACACCATTTAATGGCGTTGCGCACCCTCGCCGATTGGGTGGTAAAACCGCAGTTGCTCAGCGTGCCCGGCGTCGCGGATGTCGCCGTTTTCGGCGGCCAAGTCAAACAATTGCAGATTCAACTCCGCCCCGCCCAGCTCGTCCGCTATGGCTTGTCCGTTAACGCGGTCGTCCATGCCGCCCGGCGCGCTACCGGCATGCGCGGCGCCGGCTTCATCGCTAACCGCAATCAGCGCTTTACCCTGACGCTCCATGGACTGCCGATGACGGCGCGGCGGCTTGCCACGGTGGTCGTTGCCCAGCACCATGGCGCCAGCGTCCGGCTAGGCGACGTCGCACGGGTAATCGCCGCCCCCGCCCCGGCGGTGGGCGCAGCGGCAATTCGAGGAAAAACCGGCGTTATGCTGGTGGTGGAGGAACAATATGGCGCCGACACCCTAACGCTAACGCGCGCGCTGGAACACAAATTAGCGCAGATCAAACCCGCGCTCACCGCCGAGCACGTCACGCTTTACCCTGATTTATTCCGTCCCGCTAATTTCATCGACACCGCCATCGACCATCTACGCACCGCTTTGCTGGTGGGCGCAGCGCTTGTCGTGGCGGTGCTTTTCCTCTTCCTGTTCAACTTCCGCGCCGCTCTGATTTCGGCGCTGGCGATCCCGCTCTCGCTGCTGACCGCGACGATTATTCTGCATTGGCTCGGCGCCGGGCTTAACACCATGACCTTGGGCGGGCTGGCCATCGCTTTGGGGGAAGTGGTGGACGACGCAATCATCGACGTGGAAAACATTCTCCGCCGCCTGCGCGAAAACCGGATGCAGCGCACGCCGTTGCCCGTCATACGGGTCGTACTGAATGCGTCCGCCGAGGTGCGCGGCGCGGTCGTTTACGCCACCTTCATCGTCGCGCTGGCTTTTATTCCCGTGCTCACCCTGCCAGGCGTGGCGGGAAAACTCTTTAGCCCCCTCGCCATCGCATATATCGCAGCGATTCTCGCTTCGCTGCTGGTTGCGCTAACCGTCACACCGGCGCTATCGTATCTGCTGTTGGCCCGCGGCAAACCGGCCGAAGAGGAGCCGCCGCTGATCCAATGGCTCCACCGGCGCTACCGCCGTCTGCTGGAGCGTATCGAACACCGTAGCGCGCTCGCCGTTACCGCCGTCGTCTTATTATGCGTCGCGGCGTTCAGCGCGCTCCCCTTTCTCGGCGCGGATTTTCTGCCGCAATTACGGGAAGGCCATTACATCGTTCACATGCGCTTGCTGCCCGGCGCTTCCCTAGCGCAATCGCTGCGGCTGGGACGGCGCGTCACCGCTGCACTCAGCCAAATCCCCGGCGTGCGCTCGGTCGCACAGCGCGTAGGCCGGGCGGAGCGGATTAGCGATCCGTCCCCCATCTTCGCCAGTGAGTTCGACGTGGATTTGCGCCCTCTGTCCGGCAGCGGGCAACAACACGTGCTGCAGGAAATCCGCCAGCGTCTAACCGCTTTCGCCGGTGCGCGGTTCGCGGTCAATACGTTTCTTACCGAGCGTATTAATGAAACCATGTCGGGTGGCGGCGCGCCGTTGGCGGTTAATATTTACGGAAACAACCTCGACGTGCTCGACCGTAAGGCGGAAGAAGTCGCCGCCGTCTTGCGCGCGATTCCCGGCGCCAAAAGCGTTTGGGTGCGCGCACCGGGCAACGAACCGCAATTGGCCATTCGGCTGCGCCTGGCGCGGTTGCGCCATTGGGGTATCGCGCCGCTAGACGCAGTGGACGCCATTCAGACCGCCTATCAAGGCGCCACGGTGGGTCAAGTCACCCAAGGCAACCGGACATTCAACGTGACCGTGGCGCTCGCCCCGCGCCTGCGGCGCAATCCCGCGCAAATCGGCGCGCTGCCATTGCGCACCCCGGACGGCAAGATGATCCCGCTACGCGATGTAGCCGCCATTACGCAAGCGCCAGGGCGTTACCTAATCTTGCATAGCGGCGCGCAACGGCTGCAAACGGTCGCGGTCAACGTCGGCGGCCGCGCCTTGAGCCGCTTCGTCGCCGAAGCCAAGCAACGGATTGCGGCCCACGTCAAATTTCCGCCCGGCGCCTATGCGCTGTTTAGCGGCGACATGGCCGCCCGCGCGCAAGCGCAACGCGATTTGTTGACGCATGCCGCCCTAGCCGCCGTGGGCATCGCCCTGCTCTTGTTCCTGGCGCTGAACAACCGGCGCGCCGCCGTGCTGGTCGCCGCTAATTTGCCCTTCGCCGCCATCGGCGGCATCGCCGTGGTGCTGCTTTCCGGCGCCGCGTTCTCCATCGGCGCACTGGTCGGCTTTGTCACCTTATTCGGCATTACCTTGCGTAATTCGATCATGTTACTCTCTCATTATTTGCATTTAATCAAGGTGGACGGCGTGGAGTGGAATAAGGAAACAGCGATCCGCGGCGCGCAAGAACGGCTGGCGCCGATCTTAATGACCGCCCTGGTGACGGCGCTGGGGCTGCTGCCGCTAGCGCTCACCAGCGGCGCGCCCGGCAACGAAATCGAAGGGCCGATGGCGCAAGTCATTCTTGGCGGCCTACTCACCTCCACCGTGCTCAATTTGCTGATCCTGCCCACCCTGGCGCTGCGTTATGGAAAATTCGGCGAGATAAAACAATCGGATGCGGATTTTACTGGTTGAGGACGACCCAATGATCGGCGAAAGCATCCGCCGAGGCTTGCGAACCGACGGTTTCAGCATCGATTGGGTGCAAGACGGCCAAACAGCGGAACGCGCGCTAAAAACCGAGTCCTATCCATTGCTGTTGCTAGACTTAGGATTGCCCGGAAAATCGGGACTAGCGGTTCTTAGCGCTTTGCGGCGGCGCGGCGACTCGACGCCAGTGCTGATCCTGACCGCCCGCGACGCCGTGGCCGACCGGGTGCAAGGACTGGACGCCGGCGCCGACGACTATCTGGTCAAGCCGTTCGACTTGGATGAACTGGCCGCCCGTATTCGCGCCCTGTTGCGACGCCAAGCCGGGCGTAGCCAACCGCTGCTGATTAGCGGCGCGTTAACGCTCAACCCAGTAACCCACGAAGTGACGCATCGCGGCCAGCCGCTCATTCTACCCGCCAAAGAATTCGCCTTGCTCCAGCTTTTAATGGAACGCCCCGGCGCGGTGCTGTCCCGCACGCAATTGGAAGAGCGGCTCTACGGCTGGAACGAAAATGTCGCCAGCAACGCGGTCGAAGTCCATATCCACCACTTGCGCAAAAAACTAGGGACTAAAATGATCCAGAACGTACGCGGGCTGGGTTACATGGTGGCGGCGTCATGACCTCCCTGCGCCGCCGGCTGTTGGTATGGCTATTGGGCGGCCTGCTTTTGGCGGGGCTGGCGGCGGCGGCCGCGACTTATTTCAAGGCGTGGGAGGAAGTCAACGAGCTGCTGGACGACCAATTACAGCAAGTCGGTTTTTCTCTTCAGCATCCCAGCGCCTTCCCGATGGGAGTCCCGGACGACGACCAAGGCGAGGAGGAAGAAAGCGAAGAACATCTCACCGTCCAAATTTGGGACCAACACGGCGTCTTGCGCTACCGCTCCCGCCATCATCCGCTGCCGCCCCGTCAATCCCAAGCCGGTTTTCACACGTTGCTCTGGAGCCATCGCCTCTGGCGTATCTTTGTCATTATCCGCCCCCACCGCACCATCCAAGTCAGCCAGTCTTTGGATACCCGCTTGAAAATGGTCACTGGCTTCGCTCTGCGCGTTATTGTTCCCATCGCCGGCCTGATTCCGCTGTTGGCGCTGCTGATCTGGATAGCGGTCGGCCGCGCGCTGCGGCCGCTAAACGACATTACCGCCGCGCTGAGCAAACGTAGCGCCGGCGCTTTGGCGCCCGTGCCGGACACCCGCCTTCCCGATGAAATCCGCCCGCTGGTGAACGCCCTGAATAGCCTATTAGCCCGGTTGGAACAAGCGTTCGCCCAGCAGCGGAAATTTGTCGC
>DOVS01000227.1:6251-6759 GCA_003519965.1 Betaproteobacteria bacterium | reverse complement strand
AGAGCAACGAGGTACTCCCCGGAGATACGGGAACGGGCGGTGCGGATGGTATTCGAGCACCAGGCGGATTACGACTCGCAGTGGGCTGCGATGAATTCGATTGCGGCGAAGATTGGCTGCACAGCCGAGACTTTGCGCAAATGGGTGCGTCGAGCCGAGCGAGACCGGGGCTTGCGCGAGGGTCTGACGACCTCGGATCGTGAGCGGCTCAAGGCACTAGAGCGCGAGAATCGTGAGCTGAAGCGGGCCAATGAGATTCTGCGCAAGGCATCGGCTTTTTTTGCCCAGGCGGAGCTCGACCGCCGACCGAAGTGATGGTGTCGTTTATCGATGCACACCGGGGTGCGTATGGGGTCGAGTCGATCTGTGCACAGTTGCCGATCTCCCCATCGACGTACTACGAACACAAGGCGCGTGAGACCGATCCCGGGCGATTGCCGCCGCGGGTGAGGCGAGACCTGGACCTCTCGGACGAGATCCAGCGGATCTGGGATGAGAATTTCCAGGT
>DOVS01000227.1:0-6192 GCA_003519965.1 Betaproteobacteria bacterium | reverse complement strand
TTTGCAGGGCGCGGTACGTGGAAAACCCTGTCGAACTACGGTGAGCGATGCGGCTGTAGGGCGGCCTGCAGACCTGGTGAAGCGGCAATTTACGGCCACGCGCCCGAACCAGTTGTGGGTAGCCGACATTACCTACGTCGCAACGTGGGTGGGCTTTGTCTATGTGGCCTTCGTCATTGATGTCTTTGCACGGCGTATTGTCGGCTGGCGGGTTGCCAACACGCTACGCACGGAGCTGGTGCTGGATGCACTGGAGCAGGCACTCTGGTCGCGGACAGCAACCGAAGGTCTGGTCCACCATAGCGACCGCGGATGCCAATACCTGTCGATCCGCTACACCGAGCGTCTGGCTGAAACGGGCGTTGAGTCATCGGTCGGGAGTACCGGTGACTCGTACGATAACGCTTTGGCAGAGACGATCAACGGTCTGTACAAGACCGAAGTGATCCGTCGCCGTGGTCCCTGGCGAAACATCGATGCGGTTGAATATGCCACCTTGGAATGGGTTGACTGGTCCAATCACCGGCGGCTGTTGGAACCGATTGGCAATGTGCCACCGGCAGAGTTAGAACAGGCGTATTATCGCCAACTGGACGAGTCGGCCATGGTGGCCTGACTCAAACAACCGAGTCTCCGGAGAACCCGGGGCGATTCAGGATGGGCCATACCGGGTATGGCCGAGAATGTCGGGGACGGCATGCGCGGCAGTAGAAGTGTGGCTGTATTACCCGACTTCGGCGGCCGAAGCGAGCCGTTGGCGGAAGGTGCGAGAACGGCGGTTTCCGATGGGTTGCTTCGCTCGGCGATGGTTTGGCGCCGGGTGTCGCTCGGTTATGCGTTCAAGGGGCGCGCCCCGGCGGCGGAATGCTCTTGCGAATACGCGGGCGGCAAAGGCGTCTGCCCGGTCGCTTTTATTTCATCGGCGCTTGGGTGTTGGCGCTATCCCATTTTGCAATAGCAATAGATAAATTGTTGTTCTTTGCCGGCGGGCGTGAGATGTGTTTCGCTGATGTTTTTTACTAACCGGAAGCCGCCGCCGAATTCGCCGTGCAGTTGTTCCGGATGGTAGCGCACGATGTCTAGCCCGCTGCACTGGCGGGGGCCGGCGGGGCCGAAACACGCCATGATGATATGTCCGCCCGGTTTGACGGCGTGCTGCACCGCCGCCACGTAGCGGCGCCGTTCTTCGGGCTGGGTCAGGAAGTGAAATACCGCGCGATCGTGCCATATGTCGTAGTGGTGGGCCGGCAGCGCCGCTTGGGTGATGTCGGCTTCCAGCCAGGCGACTCGGGCCGCCGCTTTTCCCAGCCGCGTCTTGGCCTCCGCCAAGGCCTTGGCGGAGATGTCCAAGATCGTTAGATGGCGGTAATCCGCCGCTAGTAGGTCGTCCACCAAGGTGGAGGCGCCGCCGCCCACGTCGATGATGCGGGCTTCCGGGCCGGCGCCGGTTTGCTCGATGAGCGCTAAGGATTGTTCCAGGTGTGTCCGGTACCAGCTCACTTCGGTAATGGGTTTGGTTGTGTAGACGTTTTCCCAGTGCAATTTGTTCATCGCAGCATTTCCTTTTTTCGTCGGCGGCGTGCCTTTAGTTTTCCAGGGCGGCCGGATAGATCGGCGGATGGCGTGTGTACCGGCCGCTGGTGTATTTTTTCGCTAAAAATTGCGCGCTAGCCGGTGCTAAGCGCAATCATGCGCGCAGCAGCAACCGATCCGGCGCCATCTCGCTGGGCCGTTTTCTATTGGGGCGCACGGCGAGGACTGATGACCTAAGATGCATCCTATACCACTGCTATTTTTTGCGCTGTTCTTTATTCATGGCGGCTAACTTTAAAGTGGACTCCGGGCAAAAACCGATTGTTGTTTTAGCAGTAGCTAGTCCCACATGATGCAGTTGTTAGATTCGTCACTATTTAGCAACATCTATGTCGTTATGACAATAGATACATTTTCTCCCATCGCCAAACGGGTTGCGTGCGGTAAGTTTTTTACAAAACGGACACTCCGTTCGTGCGAGTATTCCAAGGCCGGCAATCGTAGCAACAAGGCCTAAAACAGAAACCATTTCACTTGGTTGGCGGGAATGGAGGGATGTTCCAGCGAGAAACACGAGAAGGCTTCCCCAGAGAAATATACGGCCCACGAAATGAATGTGGCGGCGACTGTTGGCATAGGCGGCGCATTCCGTCTCCTGATTTTGTGTAATAGCTAGCTCGCCGTCGCTTGCCGCCTTCAGCTTCGTGTAAACAATGTAGAACGGCGCATAGATAATGAATGCACCTATAAGCCATCATTTGCTTCAGTCAACAGTAAGCCGCTTTGTAACGGGCAACGCCAAAATAACGATGAAACCGCCAAGTAGGATTATTGATCGTTGAGAATCCATCGCTAAGACAGACCCGCATCGCGGATACGTTATTAGCTGCGTTTTATCGAATTGAAGCAACTTCCACCAATCTTGTGTTTCTTCACCCGTTGGGCATTTCGCCATTGGTTTTACGAATCTAACGTGAAGTGTAAGCAGCGTGTGTCTTTTTGCGCGTCCGATGCGCGTAGCGAATGAACTTAAATCTCTGATGATAAATTTTCATTCTACTATTACATACTCCATTTTAATAACGAACATAATTAAGCTGACCGCGACAGCAAGCGAAATCAACATCGATACTATGTTTGGCGTATTAAAACCAAACAATTGTAAAAATAACCCTGAAGAAGAAAAGATAGCTAAAAGCAACCATTTTCGACAACTATTAGATAAGGCTATTGTGGCGCCACAGTGCTTGCAGTCGTTTTTTCGTTGAATATTATTTCTCCAAGATTTGCCGCCGCCGTTTTTAGGGCGTCTTCCGATGGTGCTCGAATTTAACGCCTTTCCACAATGGGGACATGATAATTTTTTGATTAATTTCATACCGTTTTATTTCTAATGTCAGCATGCAGGGTGCGGCGTCAGGAACATCCCAGTGAACGACTGGATACTTTTGTTATGCAGGGCGCCCCTTTGCTGCCTGCTTAATGGAACTCTCGCGAGGGCTTCTGTATGAAATATAGTCGATTGACCGATATTTTTATTGGTTTCAGTATAAAAAATGGCGTCGGCGAAGGCTGCTGCGCCCGCACCATGAACGCCTTGGGCGTCCCGGCGTGAGTAAGGCGTCTGCGCTATGGTAGGGCTTGGTTGCCCGGTTGGGGTGGGGCGAGTGTGGCGTAACCAGGCCATCATGTGGTTGTTTGTGGCGTATTTCCGGTTTCTACGGTTGTAGATACTCGCGGCGAAACTATTCAATTTGGCGCCCCGGAGACGATTTGAACGTCCGACCTACCCCTTAGGAGGGGGTTGCTCTATCCACTGAGCTACCAGGGCGTCGGCCGTATTTTACGCTAAAATACGGGGATCATTGAAATCGCCCATGTTTATTTACAGGATATCCCGCTTTATGCCGATTCGCCAACGTTTGCCGCGCACGGTGCTGGTTCTTGGCTTTGTCAGTTTCTTTAACGATTTGTCTTCGGAAATGGTGGCGCCGCTGATTCCCATTTTGCTAGTCGCGGTGTTAGGCGCGGGGCCGGTGGCGCTAGGCGTGATCGAGGGGGTGGCGGAGGCGGTGGCGAGCCTGCTCAAGCTATGGGCCGGGCGTCATTCCGACCGGCTGAACGGGCGGCGCAAGGGGCTGGCGCTGTTCGGTTACAGTTTGTCCAATGCGGTGCGGCCGCTGCTGGGGCTGGCGCCCAGTTGGCCGATGCTGGCGTTGCTGCGCGGCGTCGACCGGGTGGGCAAGGGAGTGCGCAGCGCGCCGCGGGACGCCTTGGTTGCGGATGCAACGCCGCCTGCGCTAATGGGGTTCGCTTATGGTTATCACCGGGCGCTGGATAACGGCGGCGCGGTGCTGGGCAGTTTGGCCGCCGCGGCGGCGTTGACGTTTTCCCCGGCGAGCGTGTCCCATGTCATTTTATGGTCGGCGCTGCCGGGATTGGCGGCGGTGCTGCTGTTGGCTTTCGGGGTGAAATCACCCAAGATCGCCGCTGCGCGGCCGCTAGTGCTGCCGCCGTTGCGCTGGTCGGCCTTGTCTGCTCCCATGCGCCGTTATTTACAGGTGCTGGCGTTGTTTACGTTCGCCCGGGTGTCGGAAACGTTTATTCTGCTGCGCGGCTATGCGTTGGGGATTACGCCGCCGCATTTGCTGCTGTTGTGGGCGGCGCTAAATGCAGCCAAGGCGGCGACCGCCGCCGGCGGCGGCCGGCTGGCCGACCGCATTGGACGGGAGCGGGTGATGTTGACGAGCTGGATCGCCTATAGCATCGCTTTTTTGTTGCTGGGCCAGGTGGAGCAAGGGGTCGGACTGTGGGCGGCGACTCTGGGCTACGGTTTGTTCGCGGGATTGAGCGAAGGCGCGGAACGGGCGCTGATTAGCGGATTTGCTACCGGGAGCGAACGCGGCACTGCCTTCGGTTGGTATCATTTGCTGGTCGGACTTGCCGCCGTGCCCGCCGGTTTGCTGTTCGGCGCGGTCTGGCATTATGAAGGCGCGGAGGCGGCGTTTACGCTTGCCGGTGCGGTTGCCGGCGTCAGTGCGGCGCTGTTGCGGTCGCGGGCGTGGCCGCCGGCGGCCCATGCCGTTCGCGAGGTTTAAGCAGGGGCGAAATACGCCGAATTTAACCGAAGCGTAAATGGCGCTAGCTGGGGGCGGCGTTGCGGCAGCCAGCAGAATGCAGATCCGGCCGGCTTGGGCGATTGCTCCGTCGCCGATGCGCCGGCGGCCTTGGCGCGGCTAGCCGTCGATGGATGCGGCGCTTGTCTCGCATGCCGCGCGGTCATCCGGTTTTGCGCGGTTGCAAACGGATTCCGCCGCCAAGCGGCGCCGCCGTTGCCAGGCGCGGCGCGAAAAGACGTTCGCGGATAAGGAGCAGCCGATCCGTTCGCAGCGGTACCGGCCGGCGCCGTTGATCGCGTTGGCCCCACGGTGATTTCTTATAGATGCACTTAATAGATGTAGATGCAGCCGGCCCGGGGATCGCCGGAGCGGCTGGCGGTTAGCGTGTTTTGCCATGTTATCTCGTGGCGGCGGCGTGCTACAATTCTTCCTTTTCCCACTTTTCCCGGTGTCTGCTTCATGTCTCTGATTACGCTAGAAAAAGCGCATCTTGCTTTTGGCCATCATCGCTTGCTGGATTGCGCCAGCCTGACGCTGGAGCCGGGGGAGCGGGTTGGGCTGATCGGCCGTAACGGCAGTGGTAAATCCAGTTTGCTCAAGGCGATTGCCGGCGTCGCCGAACTCGATGGCGGCGCGGTGCGGCGTGCGCCGGCGGCGCGGCTGGCGTTTGTTCCCCAAGAGCCGGTGCTGGACGCCAGCCTTTGCGTATTCGAGGCGGTTGCGGAGGGGGTTGGCGCGGTGCGTCGCTTGCTGCTCGATTATCATCAGGTTTCTCACGACTTGGGGGCGCCCGGCGCCGATACCGCGGTGTTGCTGGAGAGGATGCAGACGCTGCAGGGTGAGTTGGAGGCGAACGACGGCTGGAATATTAAGTCGCGGGTGGATGCTGTGCTGAGCCGCCTCGGCTTGTCGCCGGATCAGCCCATCGGCGCGCTGTCCGGCGGCTGGAAAAAGCGGGTGGCGCTGGCGCGTGCGTTGGTCAAACGGCCCGATGTGTTGCTGCTGGACGAACCGACGAATCACTTGGACGTTGGCGCGATCGAATGGCTCGAGGGTTTGTTGCAGGCGCATCGCGGCAGTGTGTTGTTCGTTACCCATGACCGCCGTTTTCTCGACCGGGTGGCGACACGTATCGTTGAGCTGGATCGTGGACAGTTGGCGAGCTTTCCCGGCAACTTCACCGCTTACCAGCAGCGCAAGCAGGAATTGCTGGCGGCGGAGGCGGTGCAGTGCGAGAAGTTCGATCGATTACTGGCCCAGGAGGAAGCGTGGATTCGTCAGGGCGTCGAAGCGCGGCGCACCCGCAACGAGGGGCGGGTGCGCCGGTTGGAGGCGTTGCGCCGCGAACGGGCGGCGCGTCGCGAACGGCAGGGCGCGGTGAATTTCGCGCTGGAGACGAGTGCGCGTTCCGGCAAGTTGGTGGCGGAGTTGCGCCAGGCGAGCAAGTCTTTCGACGGCCAAACGGTCATCCAGCGTTTTTCCACCCGGATTCAGCGTGGCGATCGTGTGGGTCTGATCGGCCCGAACGGCGCTGGCAAGA
>DOVS01000060.1 GCA_003519965.1 Betaproteobacteria bacterium | reverse complement strand
CCTCGGCTGCCCGTGGTCGTCGTCGGGAATTACGAGCTGCATGGCGGCATGACCGTCCGGGAGACCGCGCCATGACATTCACCCGATGGATGCAAGCCCACCGCCGTTCGATCTTATTCCTTCTCTTCGTGTTGTCTCTTGCGGGAGTGGCGGCGTCGTTCAAACTGCCGGTCACGCTTTTTCCCCGGGTTAATTTTCCCCGGGTGGTCGTCAGCTTGAACGCCGGCGACCGTCCCGCGGCGCAAACCGAAGTACAGGTCACCATGCCGGTGGAAGAAGCGATCCGCCGTGTGCCAGGGGTACGCAACGTCCGTTCCACCACAAGCCGCGGCGCCGCCGATATTTCCGTGGATTTCGCCTGGGGCGCGAATATGACGGCGGCGGCCTTGCAAGTCAACACCGCCATCATGCAAATGATGCCCAGCTTGCCGCCGGGCACACAAGTATTGACCCGCCGCATGGATCCCACGGTGTTCCCCATTCTGGCGTACAGCCTGACTTCAAAAACCCGGTCGCCCACCCAGCTTTACGATTTAGCCCAATACCAATTGCGACCGTTGTTGTTGGGCGTTAGTGGCGTTGCCAGAATCCAAGTCATAGGCGGGGGCAAGGAAGAATATCATGTCACCGTCGATCCCGCCCGGCTGCAAGCCTATGGCCTAGCGCTCGGCGATGTCGCTCGAGCGCTAAGCGCGGCTAACGTCGTGACCGCCGTGGGCCGGATACAGGACCATTACAAGCTGTATCTCGCCATTGCCGACACCCGCCTGAGAAACCTGGCGCAAATCCGCCAAACCATCCTGAAAAGCGGCGTCGACGGCATTGTCCGCCTGGAAGATGTCGCCACGGTAACCACCGGCACGGCGCCGCAATGGATTCGGGTGAACGCCGATGGCCGCGCGGCGGTGTTGCTTAACTTGTATCAGCAGCCCGGCAGCAATAGCGTGCGCATCGCGCGCGACGTCAAAGCCAAATTAAAAACCTTCCGGCGGCAAATGCCGCCGGGAGTCACGTTAGCGAATTGGTACGACCAAAGCCAGCTCGTCACCGAGTCCGCCGCCAGCGTGCGCGACGCCATTCTGATCGGTATCGGCTTGGCGGCGCTGGTGCTGTTGCTGTTTCTGCGCAACCTTAAAATTACGCTGATCGCGATTGTTGTGGTGCCGGCGGTGCTGGCCGCCACCGTGGTGGTGCTGTACGTGCTCGGGATGAGCTTCAATATCATGACCCTGGGCGGCATGGCGGCGGCGGTGGGACTCATCATCGACGACGCTATCGTCATGGTCGAACAGATCGTGCGCCGCTTACGCGGCAACACTGAACCGCACCACGGCAAGGTGCTGGCGGCGGCGTTGGAATTTATCCGTCCCCTGGCGGGTTCCTCCGCCTCGACCATCGTCATCTTCGTTCCGCTCGCCTTTCTGAGCGGGGTGACCGGCGCGTTCTTCAAGGCGCTGGCGCTAACTATTGCGGCGGCCTTACTCATCTCATTCCTAGTGACTTGGCTCGCGGTGCCGTTACTCGCCGACCATTTGCTCAATGAAAAGGACGCGGAGCAAGAAGAAGGCGGCCGGCTCACCGCTTGGTTTCACCAGCGCTACGAACGCATCATGCAGCGCATACTTCGCCGGCCCGCTTTGGTATTGCTGATGGTTGTTCCGCTCGTTGCCACGGGCGTCTTCGCCTATCGCCACGTAGGGTCCGGGTTCATGCCCGCCATGGACGAAGGCGGCTTTATCCTCGACTATCATGCCGCGCCGGGCACGTCGCTCGCCGAAACGAACCGCCTGCTATTGCAAGTGGAAAAAATCATCAAGGCGAATCCCAATGTGCGCACTTATTCGCGCCGTACCGGCGCCCAGTTGGGCGGCGGCGTCACCGAGGCCAATCAAGGTGATTTTTTCATCCGTCTCAAACCGCAGCCACGGCAGCCGATTGAACAGGTAATGGAGAATATTCGCGTCCAGGTGGAGCGGAAAGTGCCGGGGCTAAGCATTGAAATGGCGCAGCTCATGGAGGACTTGATCGGCGACCTCACCGCCGTGCCGCAGCCGGTGGAAATTAAAATATTTTCCGATAACCCGGCGCAATTGTTGGCGCTAGCCAATAAGACCGCCGATGCGATTCGCCGCATTCCCGGCGTGGTGGATGTGCGCAACGGCGTCAATCCCGCAGGGGACGCGCTGGAAATCCATGTGAATCGCGTCAAGGCGGCGCTGGAAGGCGTCGATCCCGATAGCGTCAGCCGCCTGTTGCGCAGCTACCTTTCCGGGGTGGTCACGACGCAAATTCAGCAGGGGATTAAAATGGTCGGCGTGCGCGTATGGATTCCCCAACGGCTGCGCGCCACCGAAACCGCGCTGCAACATCTCCTGTTGCGCGCACCCGACGGCCGCCTCTTTCCCCTCAAGCGCGTGGCGCGCATTACCGCCGTCAACGGCCAGCCCCAAATCACCCGGGAAAACCTCAAGCGCATGGTGGCGGTCACCGCGCGCATCAACGGCCGGGACATGGGATCGGTGATTCGCGATGTCCGCCGAATCATGAACCGCCCGGGCAGCCTGCCGCCCGGCGTGTATTACACCTTGGGCGGCTTGTACCATCAGCAGCAAATCGCCTTCCGGGGCCTGCTTACGGTGTTTGCCGCCGCCGTGGCGCTGGTGTTTCTGCTCTTGCTGTTCCTCTATGAACGTTTCCGGGTGGCGCTTGCCATCATGGCGACCCCGCTGTTGGCCGTTTCGGCGGTATTCATCGGGCTATGGACAAGCGGCATCGAACTCAATATTTCGGCGATGATGGGGATGACGATGATCGTCGGCATTGTCACCGAGGTGGCGATTTTCTATTTTTCCGAGTATCAGGAAATCGCGCCACACTATGATGATCGCCGCACGGCGCTGATCGAAGCCGGTAAAAACCGCATGCGGCCCATCGCCATGACCACGATGGCCGCCATTCTCACCTTGCTGCAGCTGGCCTTCGCCATCGGTACCGGTTCGGCCATGCAGCAACCGCTGGCGGTGGCGATTATCGCGGGATTGATCGTGCAATTGCCGCTGGTGCTGCTCGTCATGCCCGTCATTTTCCATCGGTTACAAGGCAAAACCGACCGCTGATCTCCGCTTTCCCCTATCCCGCCGCGCCCCCTCCCCTTGCGCGGCGGGCTTTTTTTGCGTTGCGCCATCCCCGAATCACCGCGAAAATTTGGCAAAAACGGAGAGGTTAGTGTATTTTTTCAGGATTTTCCCCAATGGCTGCGCGGCGATGGCCGCCACAAACCCGGCAAAATCAGAAAAGCGACGAATGCATATTTTCCGTATTAAAACCGCCGCACCCGAGGACGACAGCGCCACCGGGCTGAAGCGCTGCCTCACCGCCTTCGACCTCACCTTCCTCGGCATCGGC
>DOVS01000295.1 GCA_003519965.1 Betaproteobacteria bacterium | reverse complement strand
CGCTAGAACCGCTAACACCACATTAAGGAGCAGCCGCGCCTTCATTACCGCATCCGCCGCCGGCGCCAGACGGCGATGCCGCCAGCCAAGAACAACAGCGGTAGAATCACCAAGTAGCTAAGGCCGATTAAACGCCCGGCGAGGGGAGTCAGGTCTAAACGGGCGTCCTTCAGCGCGTGCGGTTGAATGGCGATAAAACGATCATCGTGGCTGAGCCAGTTAACGATATGCAGCCCTAAGTCCAAGTTACCGCCATTGCCTAAGAATGTATTGGATAAAAATGCGCCGTCACCGACGACGACGACCCGTTGCGTGCGATTTTCGACTTGCCGGGTCAGGGCGACGGCAATAGCGACGGGGCCGGCGGCGTCTCGCTTTGGATCGCACTGAAAGTCGCTGGTTACCGGGGATGTGGTTACGCAGCCGCCCTGCGCTGTGTCGATCAGCGGCGTGGCGCGCCAGCCGCGGGCGTCATTCGTGGATATTCGGCGGGCGTCGGGAAAAACCGTGATGAGGTTAAAATGCCGCATGATCGGGTGTGAGTCATTGCTTATTCCTAAGGCCATGTCCGGCGGTAGGTTCAAGCGGCCGGCAGCGGGATCGTACACGACGCCGGCGGTGAGAATCAGCCCCAACTGCTCGGCCAATGGCTGAAGTCCGTGTAACGGGCCGGGATCCAGCAGCCACAGGAGATTGCCCCCATTTTTGATATAGGCGTGGATTTTTTTCATTTCTCCCGGCAGTAAATTCACCTGGGGCGCGGCGATAACCAGCAGCCGGGTGTTGGTCGGCGCCGCCGGGGCGATACTAAGATTAAGGGCGCTCATTTTAAACCCTTGGGTTTTCAAGCGCCGGCCGAAAGCGCCTAAGTCAAAATTGGCAACGCCATCCAATTTCCTTTCCCCATGGCCGCTCAGGTAGAAGATCAGCGGCGCTTGGCCGCGCGCCAGGCGCATGAGGGCGTTGGTAATCTGGCTTTCATTGAGCGTCGTGAGATACTCGCGCCGTCCGTCGTAACGAATAACGACTTCGCCGTTGATCTTGACGCCAGCGGCGCGGGTTTGCCGCGGCTGGCGGGTGGGATCGATGAAGCGGAGGGTAATGTTGGCGTTGGCCCGCAGATAGGGCGCGAAAATTTTGCGGATCGCCTGGTGAAGGTTGCCGATGCGCGGCGCGCTAGGCGTCGCGTAAGCGGTGATGACGACTGGGCCGCGGATTTGTTTGAGTACGCCAACACTGGCGCGGCTCAGGGAATTGTCCGCATTTTGGGTGACATCCCATTGCCGTGAATAGCGCTGGGACAGGTAGCCAATCATTCCGGCCAGCGCCAAGATAAGCAGGACAAAAACGGTATTGTGGAAACGGGCGAGTAAACGTAATTTCCGGCCGGCGCGCATCGTCAACCCCGTAGCCTGTTTGCGTCCAGGCGGCGAATGGTGAACACCAGGAACACGCCGATGAATAAGACGAAATAGATGATGTTTTGGGTGGTGACCAGGCCGTGATTGAAGCCGTCGAAATGTTGCAATGGAGAGAGATAGTGCAGCAGGCTGTGAGGATCGGATACCGCGAGATTAATCAGCCATAGTCCGAGAAATGCGCCAAGGCTGCTCATGGCGGAGAGTGTCGGCGAGGCGGTCAGGCTGGAGAGGTAGAGTCCCAACGCGGCGAAACACGCCGCCAGCAGCCACAAACCCGCTACGTTGCTGGCGAGCAGGCCGGCATCGAGCGCGCTGCCGGCGCGCAGCGCCAGCGCCATAAGCACCAGCAGGCCAATGATGAGGGAGAAAAACACCATAAGACCGAGAAATTTGCCGAGGACGATTTCCGTCATGGATACCGGCGAAGAGAGCAGCAGCGCTAGCGTGTGCTGCCGCCGCTCGCCGGCGACGAGCCCCATGGTGAGCAGTGGCGTGACCATGAGCAGCACGATCGCGGCGTTGTTGAATAGCGACGCCACGATAAATTGCGTGACACCGACCGGATGGGACGATTGAATCAATTGCGGTTGAATTTCGAGGAAGGCTTCCGTCAAATTAAGAAACAAGTAGGCCATAACGGCTTGCATAACGGCGAGGATCAGCCATCCGCGGGGCGAGACGAACAGTGTTTTCAGTTCCTTGGCGGCAAGCGTCAAAATCATGTCGGCAAACGGTGTTTAATGTGGCGCTTAATCATCGTGCTCGTTTTGGGTGAGCTGTACGAATATTTCTTCCAGATTCGTGGTAGGCGGTGATAAATGAAATAGCCCCCAGGACTTTTCCACCGCGGTTTTGACCAGCGTATCGACCGGATGGTTCGCGGGGTCGAAGGAAATCATGATGAAGTCTGCGCCGTTGGGCGTCGCTTGCGTAATACCGGGGATCGCCAGCAATTCGGCCGGCGCCGGGGGGCGGCGCAGGCCAACCAGCAGCCGATGATGCCGCCGCAGCCGGTTGAGATTGGCAATGGTGTCGCTATAGACCAGTTTCCCTTGATGCATGATTTGCACCCGGTCGCAGATGGCCTCCACTTCCGCTAAGATGTGGGTGGAAAGAATCACGCTGTGTTCGCCGCCGAGTTCGCGGATCAGTCCGCGGATTTCGCGGATTTGGATGGGATCGAGGCCGGCGGTCGGTTCGTCGAGGATTACCACTTGCGGATTATGGACGATGGCCTGGGCGATGCCGACACGCTGCTGGTAACCTTTCGAGAGCGCGCCAATTAGCTTGCCGCCGGCGGTTTTCAGACCACAGCGTCGTTTCGCCCGGCTGACGCGCGCCGGTTGTTCGGCGCGTGCGACGCGGCGCAGCGACGCAGCGAAAGCGAGATATTCGTCCACGGTGAATTCCCGGTACAGCGGCGGCGTTTCCGGCAGATAGCCCAGTAGGGATTTCGCCTGCTTCGGACGCTCCAGTAAATCCACCCCGCAAACATGGATAGCGCCTTCCGAAGGCGCTAAATTGCCGGTGAGCATTTGCATGGTGGTGGTTTTCCCGGCGCCGTTGGGGCCGAGAAAACCCAGCACCTC
>DOVS01000170.1 GCA_003519965.1 Betaproteobacteria bacterium | reverse complement strand
TAATCGCCTCCACCATGGCGTAATCGATACTGTCGTTCACCATGTCGCGGACAAAAGCGCCATCGATTTTAAGATAATCGACTGCAAGATTTTTCAGGTAGCTGAAAGACGACATGCCGCTGCCGAAATCGTCCAATGCGAAACGACAGCCATATTGCCGCAACGCCTGAATAAAATCGCCGGCCGCCTGCAAGTTGGCAATAGCGGTGGTTTCGGTAATTTCAAAACAAATAACCTCCGGCGGAATATGGTGCAAGGCGAGCTGGTCGCGCACGAACTCCAGGAAGTAATCATCCGTCAGCGACGCCCCCGATAAATTAATGGAGAAGGTATCCTGGCGCTGCGCCGGCGCATCGCGGCTAATTTCATGGTAGGTATGGAATGTTTTACGGATTACCCAGCGATCCAAGGTCGGCATTAAATGATAGCGTTCCGCCGCTGGGATAAAAACGCCAGGAGAAACCAGCGCGCCATCCTCGCCTTCCATGCGCAAGAGAATTTCACAGTGCATGCCCCGATTGTAGCCGTTTTTCCCCACTGGCGAGATCAACTGGTAATAGAGACGAAAGCGGTCTTCCTCGAACGCCCTGGAAATTCCCGACACCCACGCCATTTCACCGTGCAGCCGCGCCAGCTCCACATCGTCGGCGCGAAACACTTGAATGCGGTTACGGCCCTTGCGTTTGGCGATATGACAAGCACTGTCGGCGGCGCCCAGCAAACTGGTGAAATTACCGCGGCCGCCGCCAATATCCACAACGCCGATGCTCGCACCGATGGAAAACGTTTTATCTTCCCACACGAAGCGAAACCCTTGCACGGCCTCCAGCAATTCGCCGGCGGCGTTCTCCGCCGCCGTCAAGGAGCAATGCGGCAACAACGCCCCGAATTCGTCCCCGCCCAGGCGGGCCAAAATAGCGGATTTAGGTAAATATTCCTGCAATAAAGCCGTCAATTGGCGCAGCAGCTCATCTCCGGCGACATGGCCGCAAGTATCGTTGACCACTTTGAACTGACCCAGGTCGAGATACACTAATGCAGTGGCGCCGCCCCCGGTGCGAATGCTCTCCAGGCAAGCGTTAAGACGGGCCTCAAATTCGCGGCGGTTCACTAGGCCGGTTAAAGCGTCATGCCGTGCTTGCCAGGCCAGTTGGCGGGCTAGGGAGCGGGTCTCGGTCACATCGTGAAATACCAGCACCAGACCGGTTGTTTTTCCCTCGCGGTTGCGAATGGGGGCGACCGAATCCTCGATGGAAAATTCTCGGCCCGCTGCGTTCAGCAATAAATGATTGCTGTCGAGACTCACCGCCCGCCCGTCCGGCATCGAGCCATACGCGGGATGATCGAAAGGCTGGCGCGTGGTTTCGTTCACGACCTGGAAAACAGTCCTCAACAACTGGCCTCGGGCCGCCGCCGCGCGCCAGCCGGTCAATGTTTCCGCCATATGATTCATTTGGTCGATACGGCCGTCGCCATCGGTCGTAATGACCGCGTCGGCAATGGAGTACAACGTCACTTCGGCATGCTCCTTTTGCCGAAACAACGCCGCCTCTATCCGCGCCGTGCGGCGCGTCACGAAAAACGCAATCCCGCCTCCCAGCAGCATGGTGAGTACGCCGACGCCCAACATCCAGCGATAGGCGAGCGTATAGCCACTTTCCAAGGCGTTCACCGCCGTATCGGAGCGCGTATGCTCTAGCTGGAGCAGTTGGTCGAAGCGCATCATCTGCCGGCGTTGTGCAACGGCCGCATCCGCCAGCAACGCCTTGACGGCGGCGTCATGCCGCGCACGAATAGCCTGGGCGGCCCGATCCTCCCGTCGAAAGCTCGCCGCCGTTTCCCGTAACAATTGCGCCAGTGCGCGCCGCTCTCCCTCGCCGAGATTCATCGCCTTCAGCTGGTCGCGCGCGCGGTCGAAGCGCCCGGCGCTCTGCTGGAACGCCGTCCATAGCGCGGCGCGCCGACTCGCCGCCGGCGCGAGAGCGAGGCGGTGAAGGAGTAACGCGCGCTCCCGTGAACTATCTCGCATCGCGCCGATCCATTCGATTTTTACGCTTTGCTGCCGAACAACGACTTCGATCCGCTGATTAATCGCCGACATTCGATTCAAGCCAAAAATAACGATGATCGCCAACAGCATTAATACACTGCTGAAGCCAAACACGATCAAATACCGGGAATTACGCGCAATCACTGTCCACCAAGAAAAAAATTCATTCATGCATTAGCGCTGAAACGCGCCTGAAATTCAATATCGAACGCAGAAAAATACATTCATTCGAACAAAATCGACGCTAATCTTCAGCGAAGGGCTTCTCCACCGCCAACAATGGGCCGACGATGGCCGGAAGCGCGAAAATGGCTCCGCCGCGCTCGAGCGCCCCCATGGCGTTTACCGTCAAACGACCTTCTCGCTATCTTCCACCCCCTCTTCCCGATTCAGCACGTCAATCGCGGCGGGAGACGCCTGCTCCAGCTCTACATTCTCTATCTGGGAAAAATGACGGCTGATCTTCTGGCTGGTCACCTGCACCTCCTCGGCGTCTTGATGGGCCAGGCGGATATGATCCGCCAATTTCTTCATGCGCATGTCGAAACGCCCAAACTCCTTAGCCAACTTGCCCAGGCTTTCCTTGATGATGTGTACTTGCTTACGGGTTTCTACGTCTTTAATCACCGCGCGGGCGGTATTCAACACCGCCATCATGGTCGTGGGCGAAACGAGCCACACCCGCTGCTGCATCGCGTAGCTCACCAAATCGGGATGATAGGCGTGAATTTCGGCAAACACCGCTTCCGCCGGAATAAACATGACGGCGCCGTCGCTGGTCTCATTGGCAATGATATACTTGCCGCCGATGGCGTCGATATGCTTTTTCACGTCGGCCTTAAATAATTTCTGTGCTTGGGCGCGCTCCGCTTCCGGTAACTCGGCGATAAACATACGGTGGTAGTTTTCCATGGGAAACTTAGAGTCCACCGCCACGGTACCGGTCGGTTCCGGCAAAAACAGCACGCAGTCGACGCGGCTGCCGTTGCTGAAAGTGTATTGCATGGCGTAACTCTGCTGAGGTAGGATATTGCGCACCAAGGATTCCAGCTGCACCTCGCCAAAAGCGCCGCGGGCGCGCTTGTCGCCCAGCAACTCCTGAAGGCTGACCACGTTGCTGGTCAGGCCGTCGATCTTTTTCTGCGCCTCGTCGATCGTCGCCAACGGTGTCATCACATTGGCGAATGTTTCGTTGGTCTTTTTGAATCCCTCGTCCAGCCGTTCCGACACCCGGCCGCTGATTTGTTCTAGCCGCCCATCCACCGTTTGGGTTAGGTTGTCGATGGCGGCGGTCAACTGCTGGGTGGTGGAGCGCATGGTGTCTTGAAACAACTCTCGTTCCGCCCGGGTTTGTTCTCCCAGCGTTTCCAGAAGTTTCGTCATCACTTCGGTATGGATCGTATCCAATTTGCCTTGCAGCGCCATGGAAAATTCCGACAAGTGTTTCGCGACCGCCTCGCGGTTTTGCGACAAGTTTTCCGCCTGGGAAAACTGCGAGGCTTGCATCGACTCCCGGGTCAGTTTTAATTCCAGGGTAATCACGCTGCGCAAGCGCTCGGTCGTCTCGGCCAACACCGCGTTGAGGCGGTCTCCTTGCTTGGTCAAGCCGTCGTGCAGATCGTTCAGCATGGCGCGATGCTTTTCTTCCAGCAAGTGCGCGATATGATCCGGAAATTCATGCTGCGACTGCGTGAATTTGTAAACTCTAAACGCCATCCAGACAAAGGCGAATAAAACCAGCAACACCATGGTGCCGAATAAGATTTGTTGCATAATTCCTTCCCCTCAATCAGCGCGCGCCACCGCGCAGCGCGGCCGTCAACCGCCGCATGTCCTCCGGCGTCTCCGCCTGCCAGGCCATCTCGATCCGGCTAGCCGGGTGCGTCAACCCTAACCGGGCCGCATGCAGCGCTTGGCGGCGAAACACGACGGTTTCGCCGTCGACGCTCAATTTCGTGTGGCCGCCGTACACCGAATCGCCGACCAACGAGTGGCCGATGGATTGCAGATGCACCCGGATCTGATGGGTGCGCCCCGTTTCCAAACGGCATTGTAGCAAGCTACACGCGGCGAATCGCTCGACGGCCGTGTAATGGGTGACTGCCGGCTTGCCGGCCGCCACAACCGCCATCTTGGTGCGGTAGCGAGGATGCCGGCCAATCGGCGCCGTCACCGCGCCTTCGCGCGCAATCACGCCATGCACCACCGCGAGATACTCGCGCCGCACACTGCGCGCCTGTAACTGACGGACGAGATCGGTTTGCGCCGTCAAAGTTTTCGCCACCACCAGCAAACCGCTGGTCTCTTTGTCGAGCCGATGGACAATTCCCGCGCGGGGAATATCCGCCAAACGGGAACAGTGATGCAGCAGCGCGTTGAGCAACGTTCCCTGCCAATGACCGCTCGCGGGATGAACAACCAGCCCCGGGGGTTTATTGATAACCAGCAGCCACTCGTCCTCATAAATAATGTCGAGGCTCATCGCCTCGGCGGCATAAGGCAGTTCGGAGGGATGCGCCAACGGCGCCACCGCCACCCGCTCGCCTCCCCATACGTTTTGCTTGGGGGTCGCCGCCTTACCGTCGAGGCGCACCTGCTCTCGCCGAATCCAATCCTGCAAGCGGCTGCGGGAATAAGCCGGCAGTAATTTCTGCAATGCCTGATCCAGCCGCAGCCCGGCGTATTCCGGCGGAATCACCAGGTCGAACGGCTGGAGTTGCGCGGCGTTTGCGTTATAATCCAGTAAATTTTTCTCGGGTTCAGCCATGAAGCGTAGTGTAGCGGTAATTGTTCTCCTCTTGTTAACCGGCTGCGGCCTATTGCCGAAAGTACAGGACGAAACGGCGGGCTGGTCGGCGCAAAAGCTGTATAGCACGGCGCAGGACAAAATGAACGACGGCGCCTACGAGGACGCCATTAAATATTTCGAGAAGTTGGAAGCCCGCTACCCCTACGGCCGTTACGCCCAGCAAGCGCAGTTGGAAGTCGCCTACGCTTACTACAAGGACGACGAACCGGTTTCCGCGATCTCCGCTTGTAACCGCTTTATCCGGCTGCATCCCAACCATCCCCATGTCGATTACGTCTACTATTTAAAAGGCGTGGTCAACTTTAACGCGAATCTAGGGCTGTTAAGCCGCTTGGGACTGGGCAGCAAGAATTTGGTCGACCGCGATCCCAAGGCGGCGCGGGAATCCTTTGAAGCGTTCAAGAAACTCGTCACCCGCTTTCCTGATAGTAAGTACACCCCGGACGCGCTGGCGCGCATGCATTACTTAGTGAACACTCTAGCCGCCCACGAAATAGCCGTCGCCAGCTACTATATGCACCGCGGCGCCTATCTCGCCGCGGTCAACCGGGCCCAAGGCGCGGTAAAAAACTACCCGCACGCCCCCGCTATCGAGCAAGCGCTCATCATTATGGCGGAAGGATATAAGGCGATGGGAATGACACGGCTAACGCATGACACGCTACGCGTGCTGAAGCTGAATTTCCCCCACAGCACCTACCTCACCCACGCCGAAACGCACGCCAAACCTTGGTGGAAGCTATGGTAGCCCGCGACATTCAGAACCGCTAAGCGGTACTCTTCCCTCTTGGATTAACCGCCATTATTCCAACCAGGGACGATATTTCGAGGTGATGGGATAGCGCCGGTCCTTGCCGAATCCTCGATGGGTGATACGCACGCCCACTGGAGCCTGCCGCCGTTTGTACTCGTTAAGATCGATCAGCCGCACCACCCGCCGCACGATCTGTTCGTCGAAACCCAGCGCTGCGATTTCAGCGGGGCAAATGTCGTGCTCGACATAAGCTTCCAGAATCTGATCCAGTATCTCATAAGGGGGCAATAGATCTTGGTCGGTCTGATTCGCCCGCAGTTCCGCGGACGGCGCGCGCCGGATCACTCGCTCTGGAATGACCCGCCCTAGCCGGTTGCGATAATGGGCCAAGCGGTACACCAGCGTTTTGGGCACGTCCTTCAATACCGCGAAGCCGCCCGCCATGTCGCCGTACAGCGTGGCGTAGCCAACCGCCATTTCGCTCTTATTGCCGGTGGTCAGCACAATCGATCCATATTTGTTCGACAACGCCATCAACAGCATGCCGCGAATGCGGGCTTGAATATTTTCCTCGGCGGTATCGAACGGCAGGCGCTTGAATTCGTCCGCCAGAAGATTTAAAACAGCGTCGAACGCCCCTTTGATTGGCAACGTGCTATAGCGTACGCCGTGAATCGCCGCTATTTCCTCGGCATCCTGCAAACTGATGTCGGCGGTAAACTGGGATGGCATCATGACCGCCTGCACCCGCTCCGCCCCCAGCGCATCCACCGCCACCGCCAATGTTAAAGCGGAGTCGATCCCGCCCGACAAACCGATCACGACGCCGGGAAAATCGTTCTTCTCAAGATAATCCTTCACGCCCAGGCACAACGCCCGATAAACGCTTTCATCGACTGCCGGTTGAGGAACGATAGCGCCCTGCCGGGGAACGCCGCCCTCCAATTCGACAAGACGCAGGCATTCCTCGAATAAGGGGAGCTGGTGAACTAAGCCGCCGCGGTTATCCATGACAAAAGAAGCGCCGTCGAAGATCAATTCGTCCTGGCCGCCCACCATATTGGCGTAGATCATCGGCAGCCCGCACTCGCCAATGCGGTCGCGCACCGCTTCGTAGCGGGAAGACTGCTTTTCCATGTGATAAGGAGAGGCGTTCAACACCAGCAAGACTTCGGCGCCGTCCTGGGAGCTGCAAGTCGGCGCGCCCTCTTCCCAAATATCGGCACAGATATTGACGCCGAACTTTATCCCCGACTGCTCGAAGACGCAGGGCGCCGCCCCCGGCGTAAAATAGCGCACTTCGTCGAATACCGAATGGTTGGGCAGCTTTTGTTTGTCATAGGTGCGCGCCACCTTGCCGTTCCGCAACACCGACGCCGCGTTATAGCGCCGTCCGCCTTCCTGGCGCGGGTGGCCAACCACCAATGTGATCTCCGGCGCTTCCCGCGCCATGCGATATAGCACCGCATCGCACGCGTGGTAAAACCCTTCCCGGAGAAGCAAGTCTTCGGGCGGATAACCCGTTAACGCCAACTCCGGGGCCACTAACAGCTCGGCGCCCAGCGCCGCCGCTCGACGCGCGTAATCCAATACTTTGGCGGCGTTCCCGTCCAAGTCTCCAACGGTGCAATTAATTTGGGCGATAGCGACTTTCACGGCGTCACCGATTCTTCGCCGCAATCGCCTGGGACACCGCTTCGCCGATGCCGGCGGGAGACGCCGCCACCACGACGCCAGCGGCTTCCAACGCACGAATTTTATCGGCGGCCAAACCGCTGCCGCCGGCGACGATCGCTCCAGCATGCCCCATGCGCTTACCCTTGGGCGCGGTTTGGCCGGCAATGTAAGCGGCCACCGGCTTGGTGATCTGCGATTGGATATATTCCGCGGCGGCTTCTTCGCGAGAACCGCCGATTTCACCCACTAGGATAATGGCTTCGGTGCCGGAGTCCTCCTGAAATAACGCCAGGCAATCGATGAAGTCCATGCCCTTAACCGGGTCGCCGCCGATGCCGACGCAAGTGGATTGCCCAAGACCGATTTGCGTGGTTTGGTGCACCGCCTCGTAGGTCAGCGTACCGGAGCGGGAGACAATACCCACCTTACCCGCTTGGTGAATAACCCCCGGCATGATGCCGATCTTACATTCGCCCGGCGTGATCACGCCGGGACAGTTGGGCCCGATCAAGCGTGCGCCGCTGCCGTTAAGCACCGCGTTGACCTTCAGCATATCCAGCACGGGAATCCCTTCGGTAATACAGACGACCACCTCGATGCCGGCGTCGACCGCCTCCAGAATGGAGTCGGCGGCGAAAGCGGGAGGAACGTAGATGACGCTCGCGTTAGCCCCGGTTTCCCGCACCGCTTCCCGCATCGTATTAAAGACCGGGAGGCCAAGGTGGCGTTGCCCTCCCTTGAACGGGGTAACGCCGCCAACCATTTGGGTGCCATAGTGGATGGCTTGTTCGGAATGGAAAGTGCCTTGCTTGCCGGTAAATCCTTGGCACAGCACTTTCGTCTGTTGATTAACCAATATACTCATTGACTTCTCGGTGTTAACGGGCCGCCGCAGCGACCGCCTGTTTCGCGGCGTCGGTCAAGCCAGCGGCGGAAATAATGGCGAGACCGCTTTCCACCAGCATAGCGCGGCCTTGCTCGACGTTCGTTCCTTCCAGGCGCACGACCACGGGAACGTTGACCCCAACATCGCGTACTGCATCGACAATACCCTCGGCAATAATGTCGCAACGCATGATGCCGCCGAAAATATTGACCAGCACGGCGTTGACATGGGGATCGGCGAGGATGATTTTAAACGCGCGCGCCACGGTCTGCGCTGTCGCGCCGCCGCCCACATCGAGAAAGTTCGCGGGCTTGCCGCCGTGTAGCTTAATCAAATCCATGGTCGCCATCGCCAGACCGGCGCCGTTCACCATGCAG
>DOVS01000052.1 GCA_003519965.1 Betaproteobacteria bacterium | reverse complement strand
ACACCAGATTTGACAATAACTCCCCGGTAGGCGCGGGAGCGTCCAACGGCCTAGCCGCCCTCGCTTCCGATTGTGTGGAATCCGCAGCGCCCGTACCGAACGGCGCGGCGGTCTTGCATTGCTAGACGCTATTTACGCGGTCGGCGCTCGCGGCGCGCCGGGAATGCGGCGGCGTTTCCTGGGCGCCGGCGGAAATCGTTCGTTCGATGGATGCTTTTCCCATGGGCTTGTGTTCAAAACAGCGGTAAGGCGAGGATAACGATCAACAAGACGCCGATGAGCGCCAGGTAAAAATTGAGGTTGCCGGATTGTAGCGCGCGCAGTTTGCCGGAAAGACGCCATACCCACCGGGTGACCGGTGTAAACAGATAAGGCCCGAAGAGCGGGGCGACTTCGTAATTGAAGATGAGCCGTTTAATGAAGTAGACGCGTCCCTGGTGTTCACGGTCGGTGCTGAGCGCCGGGCGGTAGATGAAGCTATAGAAGGTGCGCAGGGCGTTGGAAAACGATAGGGCGGTGGTGGCCACGCGGCCGGCGTCCTCCGGGTGTCCGCCGAACCAGACGGCTTCCCGGCGCACGGGGTAGCGGCGGGAGAACAACAGCAGCAGCGACAGGGGAATCAGGGCCAGCAAGGGCATGACGATAATCAGCAGCGATGGGGAAATGAAGGCGAACGTGCTGGTTAAGGGAATCAGCAGCCAGCCCTTTGTCATGTCTTGGCTGCCGTGAATAGCGAATTGCGTCCAGCTCGCCTGGTCGAGGGCGTGGAGCCAGAAGGGCATGCCCACGGCCAGCGCCAAGACGCCAAGACCGAGCAGGGCGATTGGCAGTCCCCGGCGCCATGGAATGACGGGGCCGTTGCCTTCCCCCAGCAAACCCAGGCCGAAGAGCTTAACGAAGGTCGCCAGGGCGATCGCCGCGGTGAGGGCAAGGCCGCCGCCGGCCAAGGCGAGCGTGAGGCGTCCGCTCAAGGTGCTTAAATGAAAGCCCTGGAATACCGTTTGGAAGACGTACCATTCGCTGACGAAGCCTGCCTGCGGCGGGATGGCGGCAAGGCTCATGACCGCGAACAGCGCGCCCACGCCCGCGAAGACCGGCATTCGCCGCAGCCAGTTTCCTTGTTTGACGGCGTAGCCGCCGCCCGCCTGGAAGAGTGCGTCGGCGGTGAGAAACAGCCCGCCCTTGGCTAACGCATGCCCGGCTAAATGGAGCATCGCCACGGTCCAGGCCAGCCCGGCCAGCTCGGCCAGCCCGTCCTGGCGGAAGAGCAGGGAGGCTCCGAGCAAGGCGACCGCGACAGATGCGTTTTCCGCGGTGGAAAAACTCAGCAACGCGCGCCAATCTTCTTGTTGAAACGCGTATAAGATCGCGAGAATGGCGCTTAACACGCCCACGGCCACGACGATGACGCCTAATACGGATACGCCGCCCGATGCGGATTGTCCGCCCAGCCATTCGGTCAATCCTCGGCTTAGCCCAAAGAAGGCGGCGTTCAAAATAACGCCCGAGAGTAATGCGCCGGTCGCGCCGCTGCCGCTGGCGTAAGCAGCGGGAAACCATTCGTAGAAAGGCAGAAGCCCGAGCTTAGCGCCGAAGCCGAGCAGCAGAAGAATACCGATGATTATACTCAGGGAATGCGGCAAGGCCGCGCCGGCCGCGGCGATTGCGCCGAAAGCCAGCCCATGGCCGCTGAAATCCAGGAGCAACAGCGCCGTCAATAGCGCCACAGCGCCGATTTCCAGCAATCCCAGCATGAAAAGGACGGGCCGGCCGGGGCGCTTGCTCAATCGCTCTCCCAGGATCATGATCGCGCCGCCCAGGCTCATCAGCTCCCAGGCGATCAGGAATGAAAGGCCGTCTTGGAGGCCGAACACGCCAAAAGCGCCGATCAAGCTCATGGCCGCGCCCAATAGCCAGCTGGCTTGTCCTTCCGCCTTCGGGGTGGCGAGCCAGCAAGCGAAGAGGGCGGGGAATAGGCCAAATCCCATCAGCCACAGCGCCGCGGGGGAAAATTGCAGCCACACGGCTTGATTCGCGAGGCGAAACGGCAGCATGTACGCGGGTATGCCGTTGGGCAGCGCGAGGAGAACGGCGGCGAGCGCGGCCGCGCAGCCCAAGCCGAGCAGCAGGCGGGAAGCGGCTAGCCGTTTTCGCAGCAAGGCCAGCGCGGCGGCGCCCAGCCAGAGCCAGAAGGCGGCGTAGATCAGTTCATTCTGCAATTTTGCCTCCCTGGATGGATTGTTTTTCCCGCCCGAGCAGTAACAGCAATGCGTTAATGAGGGCGGCCGGGTTCGGGGGGCAGCCGGGTAAATAGATGTCTACCGGCAGTATGTCGTCGACACCCTGCTGGCAGGCATAGCCGCCGCCGGCGATTCCGCCGGAGACGGCGCAGGCGCCAACGGCCATGATCCAGCGCGGGTCGGGCATGGCGCGGTAGGTTTCATTGAGCGGGTCGCGCATCGCGTAGGTCACTGGTCCGGTGACTAGCAGAAGATCGGCGAATCGGGGAGAAGCCGTAAAAAATACGCCGAGCCGGTGCAAGTTGTAGAAGGGGTTGTTGAGTGCCTGGAGCTCCGATTCGCAGCCGTTGCACGAGCCGGCGTCGACGTGGCGGATATGCAGGCTGCGGCCGAATATCCGCCGGATCATGCCATTCAGTTCGGTTACCGGCTCCGCCGCCGGCGTTTCCGCCCAGATTAAATCTTCCCGCCGCCGCACGCCGAAGGCCCAGTCGTGCGAAGCGCTAAAACCGCCGCTGGCGCAGGCGTCCACGCAGTATTGGCAATGGATGCAGCGGCCGTAGTCCAGCCTGACGCCGGAGGGGCCGGCGGCATCGGCGTCCGGCGCGATTTGGATGGCCCCCGGGAGGCAAACCGCCGCGCACGCGTCGCAGCCGGCGCGGCAGCGCTCGGGATGGTGGCGCGGCATGCCGAGGACATGGCGCTGGCCATTTTCCGCGCCTTTTTGCGGCCATCCGGTGGTGGCCTTGCCGGATTTCAATCCAAACAGCGTCCAAAGGGCCATGGTTTCTCTCCAAATGGGGCGCTAGCGGTCGCAGCCCGCGATCGTCAGGCCGAAGCTTGCTTCGTTGATGGCGTAATCCATCATGTTGCTGTCGTGCACGACGAAAGGAAAAACCCGCCAGTTGGAAAAGGAGGGCGATTTGATCTTGACCCGGGCCAGCCGCCCATCCGCGTCGAAGTGTACGGCGTAATATAACGACCCTCGCGGGGACTCGCTCCATCCCAAGCCCTCCGTCCGGGGCGATGCGCGGTATGCCGACGTGACCGGCCCGTCGGGTAAGCGCGGCAACGCCTGTTGCATGAGCGCCAGGCTGGCTTCAATTTCCGCGAACCGAATCTGCATGCGTGCGTAGGCGTCGCCGGTTTTGCGCGTGGGCACGACGGGCGGCAGCGCATGATAGGCGGCGTAGGGATGGTCGCGCCGCAGGTCGCGGTCGAGTCCCGAGGCGCGCTCCACCGGGCCGGTCGCGCCTTGGTCGAAGGCCGTTTGGCGGTTGAGCACGCCGGTGGCGAAGAGGCGGTCGAGGTGGCTATTGGTTCGCTCCAACAAGGCCGCGTAGACGGTAAATTCGTTTCGCAGCGTCTCCAGCGCCGCACCCAGGCGCGTTGTGTCCAGATCATGGCGCAGGCCGCCGGGGGTAACGACGCCCCAAAGAAAGCGGCTGCCGGTCAGTTGCGCGTTGATTTGCTTGGCGCGCTCTTCCAGTAATTTACCTTGTGCTTCGCCGACTTTGAGGGTGGTGGTGTGACACAGATGCCCGAGATAATGGAGATGATTATAGAGCCGCTCCATTTCGGCGAGCACGACCCTGAGCCATTGCGCGCGCGGAGGAACGGTGCAGCCGGCCGCCGCTTCGACGGCTTGGCAATACGCCAGGGAATGCGCAACGCCGCCGACGCCGGATACTCTTTCGGCCAGTAAAGCACCGGGTTCCGCCGCCAGGCCTTCGAATCGTTTTTCCATTCCCCGGTGTTTGAAAAACAGCCGCGGTTGATAATGCAAGATGCCTTCGCCGATGTAGAAAAATAGAAACTGAGCCGACTCGAGCACGTCCGCCCGCACTGGCCCGAAAGGCAGCAGTTGCACATCCCGCCCGCTGACTTCCGGCAGGTTGCGCAGGGCGGCCGTGAGCTTCAGCGGAAGATTCGCGGGCGCGCGCGGGTCCAACGGCGGCAGCTCGGCTTGCGCGCCTTCGTGCAGCACCAAGGTGTAGGGTTCGGGG
>DOVS01000211.1 GCA_003519965.1 Betaproteobacteria bacterium | reverse complement strand
CCCTTCCTCAAAGCCAAGAATCTCAAGCCGTCCCGCCACGACTTCCCGCAGCTCCCCTGGCCGCAGCAAATAATCGGGATTACGCGGCTTGCCATAGCGCGCGTTCCCCACGGCGAATGTTTCGTAAATCAATACGCCGCCCGCCGCCAACGCCTCCAGTAACGAGGGGAAAAGAGGACGATGAAGGTAATTAGTCACCACGATGCCGGCAAACGACGCGGGGGAATACGGCCAGACCTCCGCTTCCAAATCGAGGCGGCAAACCGTGATTGCCTCGATGTCCGCCAAGCCGGCTAATTGACCGATATCCCGGTCAACCGCCTCCACCGTATAACCGGCGGCGGCAAACCATCGCGTGTGCCGGCCGCCGCCGCTCGCCACGTCGAGCACGCGGCCGCCTCGTGGAATGAGATCGCTCCAGCGCTTCACCCACGCCGAAGGAGAAGAGACGGGAAAATCAGGGAGCGCCGCTTTCATTGAAATATGCCCGCTAAGGTACAGGAGCGGGCGCACGGGCAAGATGGGCAATTTGCATCATCATTTGGATGCCGGTGTTCAACATCCGCTCGAGATGAGGCAGCATAAAGGGTAACGACAGGAAAAATACCGCGAACCCAATGCCTAAGGTGATCGGAAACCCTACCGCAAAAATATTCAGCTGGGGAGCGGCGCGCGTCATAATGCCGATCGACATATTGGTAATCAGCAAAGCCGCCATCACCGGCAAGGACAACAGCACGCCAATGCGAAACACCTCGCCGCCCCATTGCACCAGCTGGAACCAGCCATTGGACGAAAGCAACTGCATGCCCACGGGTAAAATGTGGAAACTGTTCACGAGCGCCATCACCACCATCAAATGCCCGTTCAAGGACAGAAAAACCAGGACGGTCAGCAACCCAAGGAATTGGGAGACAACCGGAACCTGCGCTGAATTTTGCGGGTCGAAGAATGTGGCGAATCCCAGCCCCATTTGCAAGCCGATCAGATGCCCCGCCATTTCCATGGCGGTGTACATGATCCGCATGGAAAACCCAATAGCGACGCCAATCACCACTTGCTGCACTAAAATCAATATCCCCGCCGCCGACCCTGGATTCACCGGCGGCATGGCGCCGAGCGTCGGCGCGACGATTCCCGTGATTAACGCCGCCAGCCCGATTTTTAGACGAAGAGGGATACTGCGGTTGCCAAGTAGCGGCTCGGTGGCGATGATCGCCAGGATACGAAAGAAAGGCCAGACAAAGGCGGCAAGCCACGCGTTCAACTGGAGAGAAGTGACGGTTAACATCGCGCTTCCTCCACGCAGTATCCAACGAAGCGGAGCGCGTCACCCAACGACCGTTGGAATGCTCGAGAATAGCTGGTGCATATAACCCACCATCAACGATAACATCCACGGGCCGGCGATCAGTAGGGTGACGAACATCGCCACTAACTTAGGAATAAACGACAGCGTCATTTCATTGATTTGGGTAGCCGCCTGAAAAATACTCACCAATAGGCCGACCGCCAGCCCGGCGATCAACGGCGGCGCGGACAGCAGCAAGGCGATTCTTATCGCTTGCTGGCCAATAGTCATCACAGTTTCCGGCGTCATCATGTGTAAAAACTTTTCACCAAGGAACCGATAATAAGATTCCAGCCATCCACCAGTACAAACAACATAATCTTGAACGGCAGCGAAATAATGACGGGCGATAGCATCATCATCCCCATGGACATCAACACGCTTGCCACCACCATATCGATAATCAGAAATGGCAGAAAAATAATAAAGCCAATTTGAAACGCCGTCTTCAACTCGCTAATCACGTAAGCCGGCACCAGAATCTTTAGGGGCACGTCTTCCGGACCCTTCATTGGCGGACTATGCGCTATTCTAGCAAATAGCGCCAAATCCTCCTGACGGGTTTGCCGCATCATAAAGGTCTTTAAGGGCGCTTCACCCCGCGTCAGCGCCTGCGCCATATTAATTTGCTGCGCCATGTACGGTCGATAGGCGGTTGTGTAAATTTTATTGAATACCGGCGCCATGACAAAAAAAGTCAGAAATAGCGCCAGGCCAACCAAGACCTGGTTCGGTGGAGACTGCATCGTGCCTAGCGCCTGCCGCATTAAGGACAGTACGATGATGATACGGGTGAACGAGGTCATCATTAACAATACCGCAGGCAAAAAACCCAATGCCGTCAAAAAGAGAAGGGTTTGAATACTCAGCGAATAGGACTGCCCACCGCCTGGCAGCGGCGTACTCGTCAGCGCCGGCAGACCGGGTTCGGCAGCCCAGGCAGGGGCGACGCACAATAAGCCGGCGACCATCGCCAAGCTACCCAGCACCCACAGTACGACGCGGCGCCGTGGCCGAATGCCTACGGTCTGGACTAATTGCGGCTTATCTCTCACGCTGCCGCCCTTTTATCGCGCGGTTCAACCACTCTGAAAAATGAGGGGCGCGCGCCTTTCCTTCCGCTGGAATTAGGTCGCCGCCACTTTCTGGCTTCGGCAACGAATGGAGCATATTGACTTGCCCCGGCGCTACGCCAAGCACTAGCCAAGTATCCCGAAGCTCTACCAGCACCACTCGCTCCTTAGGTCCCACCGCCACGCCGCTAATGATTTTCAGCGCACCCCCGGCAAGGCCATGGCCGGAAGTGAAGCGGCGCAGCAGCCAAGTCATTCCCACCACGGCGGCCAAAACGATTGAAAGCCCTAGAGCAACCTGCAATAAGCGGCTAAAAGATAACGGAGAAGGAGGGATCGCCGCCGGTGCGGCGGCAGAATACGCCGCCGGCATTGACAGCAGCAAGAGAAACAAAGCGGCAAATGCGACAAATCGCTTCACCACTCACCTGTTTAATTTACGCAGGCGCTCGGTGGGCGAGATAATATCGGTCAGCCGGATGCCAAACTTATCGTTCACCACCACCACCTCGCCTTGGGCGATCAAACAGCCGTTTACCAGTACGTTCATTGGTTCACCCGCCAAGCCATCAAGCTCCACCACCGATCCTTGAGCCAATTGGAGCAAATTTCGAATCGCAATCTTGGTCCGCCCCAACTCCACCGTGAGATTGACCGGGATGTCCATGATGAGGTCGAGATTGCGGGGAACAACCTGTTGCGGGCCATCCGGCGTCAATTCCTCGAAAATTTTTGCCGGCTCGACCTTCGGCTCGGCTTCAGCCGGTTCGGCTGCCGCCGGCTCGGCCGTGGTCTGTTCCGCCATGGCGGCGGCCCAATCATCCTCTGCCGAGGCATCGGCGTCCTGACCTTCGGCCGGGGCTTCCGCTTGCTGCTTAACCGCCGCTTCTTCCGCCATGGCGGCGGCCCAGTCGTCCTCTGGTTTCTGCTCCGGGGTCTCCTCTTCAGCCATGTTCGCCCCCCATTACCTCATCCTCCGTCGAGGCGATGATTTTATCGACCTTCAGTGCGTATTGGCCATTTACAACGCCATATTTGCATTGAAAAATGGGGATGCCGTCTACCTCGCCGATAACCGCGTTCGGCACATCGAGCGAGATAACATCGCCAACCTGCAAATCCATAACCTGGCCCAGCGTTACCGAGGTTTCTCCGAGATTCGCCACCAACTGCACCTCTGCCGCCTGGATTTGCTGAGTCATCACCTTGGCCCAGCGCTCGTCCACTTCCATCCGCTCGCCCTGCAAGCCGCCGTAGAGCAAATCCCGGATCGGTTCGATCATAGCATAGGGTAAACAGATGTGAAAATCGCCTCCCGCCTCGCCCAATTCGATATTAAAGGAGGCCGTCACCACCACTTCGCTAGGGGTAGCAATGTTAGCGAATTGCGTATTCATCTCGGAGCGCACATACTCGAAATCGACTTTGTACACCGGCTCCCATGACTTTTTCAGTTCCTCGAACGCGACTTCCAGCATACGCATAATAATGCGCTGCTCGGTCGGGGTAAAATCCCGGCCCTCCACCCGCATATGGAACCGGCCATCGCCGCCGAACATCGAGTCCACCACCAAGAATACTAAGTTAGGATCGAAAATAAATAGCGCGGTGCCGCGTAACGGCTTGATGTGCACCAAATTGAGGTTGGTCGGCACGACGAGATTGCGGATAAATTCACTATATTTCAACACCCGCACCGGACCGACGGAAATTTCCGCGGTGCGGCGCATGAAATTGAATAAGCCGATCCGAAATAAACGCGCAAACCGTTCATTGATAATTTCCAGCGTCGGCATGCGGCCGCGGACAATACGGTCCTGCGACGCCAGATTGTACGCCCGAAACGCTCCGTCGGACTCCTCTTCCTCAGCTGCTTCGGGCTCGCCGGTTACGCCCTTGAGTAGGGCGTCAACTTCATCTTGTGAGAGAATTTCGTCCGACATTTCACCTTACTGGATCACAAACGAGGTGAAAAACACCCCGAGGACCCCATGCTTGGGATCTTGAAGCGCGATCAACTTGTTCACTTGCGCTCGAATCTCCTCGCCCAGCTTCTGCTTGCCCGCCACGGTGGAAAGATCGGTTACGCTCTTACTGGAAAGCAACAGCAGAATACCATTGCGAATTTCCGGCATGTGTAACTTGATCGCGTCAATGACTTTATCGCCACTCACTCGCAGGTCGATATTGAGCTGCAAATAGCTACTCCCCCCCTGTAAATTAACAGTGAAGGTTTCCAACGACATGAAAATAGGCGGCTTGGGCGCCTCTACCTTCGGCGCTGCCGGTTCCGCCCCACTCGGCTTATTCATCAGGAAAAACCAAGCGGCGCCGCCTCCACCCAAGAGGATGACTACTGCGATAATGATAATCAGCAGTTTACTACCCTTTTTCTTCGCCGGGGCTTCCTCTTCAGATTCCGCCTCTTTCGCTTTTTGCGGACCTTTCGCCATTTCCGCTCCCTCCGTCGGATTATGTAAATGACCGAAACACCAGCCTGCGTTCAGTTTATAAACCCAAACGATTTTAAAATCAAGCGTTTTTGGCTGATAGTTTATGTTTTTTATAATAACGGATCAATCGCTTGCCAGGAATTTCTCCCACCTCACGACTTGTCCCGGCCTAGCCCCGCCCTAACCCTTACTTAGAAAAAGCAAAAAAAACGCCGCCATTCTGGTTGAATAGCGGCGATTCCTTAAGAAGAAAACCGCCCAACAGCCGCCAAAACCGTTAGACGAAGGTATCCACCATGCCGTCATCTCTCAGCAGCGTCATGCCATGAGGCCGGAACGATACCGCGCTCACGCCAAAAGGAGCGGCGTCATCCCGCGCCCCGGAATGGCCGCCGCGCTGGCCGCTGAAAGCGGATTGCTGCTGACTGGACGAATCCGCGCCCACCATGACATTGCCCATGGCGATACCGCCTTCGGCCAGCATCTCCCGCAGCCGGGGCAACGCCCCTTCAATCGCCTCCCGCACCATCGCATGATGGGAAACGAATACTGCGTTTAATTGATCGTGACTAAAAGTCAGCTTAACCTCCAGCGGCCCTAGATGAGGAGGATTCAGCTGCAAATCGGCGGCATGCTGATGCTGACCGACCATCCAGACAATCCTCTGCCCCAGCGCGGAACCCCAATGAGAAGAACCTACCTGCGGCGTTACCGCGGGATTCGCGGCGGTTGCCGGAGCCGCTGCATTTTGCGCGGCATGGGGTGCGGGTGCGGCCGTTATTGGCAGTTGTACTGGCGGTAGCGAGGAAACCGTTTCTTTCGCGTGGTCCCGCGCCACTGGCCAGTGGTTCTTCGCATCATCGGTAGGAAGCGGTAATGTCTTGCCGTTAGCGGCAAAAGCTGCCGCCTCGAGCAATCGCTCGCTATGCGCCAAGCGTGGAGAGGCTTTGTTAGCGGGCAGTGTCAGCGGCAGGCCGTCTTGGCCGTCGCTTTTCTGCCGCCCCGGCGCTGCTGGAGACTGCGCGGACTGAAGCGCGGCCGCCAATTGCATCACCAGCGCCGCCAAGGAATCGGGCGCCGGTTGGCCGGGCGTTAATGCCCGCTGCGTCTGCAATAGGTCGGCCAATTCCCCTTCCGTTAACTTCTTCCCGCCACCGCCAAGAGAGGTCAATGCAACGCCAGCGCCCGTCTCCAGCGCCGCCAATTGCTCTTTCAACTGATTCGCCAGCACGGTGGAAAATAAGCCGCTCAGCGCATTCGCATCCGTGCCAAGCGCTTGTCCGCCAGCCGCAACGTCCACCCCGCTCTCGGCGGCTTGAATAGGAATTACGCCAACCGGTTGTGCTTGCATACGCCACCCTTCCTGATCGATTCACCGCCCATGACGGTCACCGATACCGAAAGCAAGAGGCATGCCACTATTCTTGCGCTAAAAGTTCTCTTCGTCATCTTGTCGAGCATGGCTTTTACCCGCATATTCGTCTTGCTCTCGCTGCTCTAGCCGCAGCTCGCGTTGTAATTCGCCATGCGCATGGCGCCGCTCCAACGTTTGATAGGCCTTCAACTTATGCTGCGTCTCCAGCCACTCTCGTCGTCCGGCCTCCCAATTCACCGTGCAGTTGGCGATTTCCTGCTGCTGCTGCGCTATCGCGCCATCTAACTTACGTAGAAAGGCCTGGTAGTCGGCGATCACTGCAGCCGCCATTCCTTGCTGGGCGGCCAAGTGAAAACGATGGCGGTATTCCTCGCGAAAAGAAAAAAGCTGTTGCAGCTTATCGTCCGCCGCTTGCCACGCGACCTTGAGCATAGCGAGCCGTTTAGCGGCTTTATCCGCCTGATCTTGCGTATGTTCTACTAATGGTTGCAGTGGAAAGCGGCGCGCCATGATCTTATCCCGCCCCTTTTATTCAAATAACGCCGCCAACTGGCCGCGTCCAGCTTCCACGGAAATCCGTTCGTGCATGTCCTGCGTAAGGAAATCCTCCATTTGCGGATATTTATCCATCGCCTCGTCCAGCACGGGATCACTCCCCCGGGCATAAGCGCCAACGCTAATCAAATCACGATTGCGCTGATAGCGCGAGTAAAGATACTTGAAACGGCGCACTTGGCTGAACGCGTCCAAGTCGATCAAATCGGTCATTGCCCGGCTAATAGACATTTCGATATCAATCGCCGGATAGTGGGCTTGATCGGCCAATGTGCGGGACAATACCACGTGGCCGTCCAAAATAGCCCGAGCGCTATCGGCAATAGGATCGTTAGGATCGTCGCCTTCGGCCAATACCGTATAAAATGCAGTGATCGATCCCTCCCCCTCTTTGCCGTTGCCAGCCCGCTCCACCAATTGCGGCAATTTAGCGAAAACGGAAGGAGGATAACCTTTCGTCGCCGGGGGTTCGCCAACGGCCAAGGATATCTCCCGTTGCGCCATAGCGAAGCGCGTCAGCGAATCCATCAACAGCAGCACATGCTTGCCGCGATCACGGAAATCCTCGGCAATGGCGCTGGCATAGGCTGCGCCGTGCAAGCGCAGCAACGGCGGCGTATCGGCGGGCGCAGCAACGACAACAGAGCGCGCCAATCCGTCACGGCCAAGAATATTCCCGATAAACTCTTTTACCTCACGCCCACGCTCACCGATTAAACCAACGACGATAACATCCGCGGTCGTATAACGGGCCATCATGCCCAATAAAACACTTTTCCCCACACCGCTGCCGGCGAAGAGACCAAGACGTTGACCGCGGCCAATCGTCAATAAGGTATTAATGGCGCGAATTCCAACATCCAGCACCTCGCGAATCGGCGCACGTTCCAACGGATTCACCGGACGGCTATACAAAGGCGTCAGCCGATCCGGCAAAACCGGACCCAGATCATCCAAAGGATGGCCCGCGCCATCCAGCACGCGCCCAAGCAGATGATCGCCCACCGCGACTTGGCGTCCCTTGTCTTCAATCCGCCGGTGAGACACGATCTCACCGCCTAGCGGCGGCAGTTGCAAAGCATTTGTTTCCAAGGAGATCACTTTAGCGCCAGGCACGAGTCCATGCACGTCGGTCGCCGGCATCAGAAAAAGCTTATCGCCGGAAAAGCCCACGACCTCGGCATCCACCCGGTGGCCATCAGGCAGCAGCACCATGCAGCTGCTCCCCACCGCCAAGCGCAAACCGACCGCTTCCATGACTAACCCCGCAACCCGTGTCAACCGGCCGGAAACGACCCAAGGCGTTGCTGATTCTACGACTTGGCCGCTATTCAGCAAGTGACGCCGCCATTTCTCCAATGAGGTGGCGGTCATTTCAAGACGACCAGAGGTTTTCCCGCCCTAAGGCCGCCACCAACCGCTGCCAGCGATCCTGCAAGGTGGCGTCAATCTCGCTGTTGACCGTCTCAATCCGACATCCCCCTCGCTCCATGCCGGCGTCCTCGTTGACCTTCCATGGGGCGTGCCCACCCCCTTCCTCGGCAAAATACGCGCGCACTAAAGCCGCATCGTCGGGATGCACGACAACACGGGGATGCTGGTAATTTTGTATGAGGCCGCCAATCGCCTCCTTCACGATGGGAAGCATCGAGTCGGGATTCACGTGCAGCGCCTGGCGCAG
>DOVS01000094.1 GCA_003519965.1 Betaproteobacteria bacterium | reverse complement strand
CACTCCGGCATCTTCGCCGTCCTTAACCCAACGGAAAAAATTTCGATAAATTCAGGCCGCCGGAAACTATTTTTCCCGGCAATGGACTAATATGAAGCGTGAACCCTATATAGTATAGATGCTGGCAACGCCAGCCGACCCTAGACCGATAAAGGAGCATATCATGGCTGTAAATCCCATCTCCTCCAGTAGCCTTGCCAGTACGCTGGCAACCGCTCAGCCGGAGCGCAACGAAGTCCACCGCGGCGGACAAGATGCGCGCCGCGACGGCGACGGCGACGACGGTGCAGCCGCTGCCGCCACGACAGCCGCCAAACCGACCACCAACACCAGCGGTCAAACTGTGGGCACGATTATCAACACGAAGATATAATCCCGACCGCTCGCCGGTTGAAAACCGTTTCCTAGGCGCCCGGCGGATATGCCGGGTTCTTTTTGGGAACGGGGCCGCGGGCGGCTAATGCCGAGACGCCCACGGCCACCGAAACAAGCAGCCCTCCGCCTAGGATTTCATCGCTTCCCACGCTTTCTGCAATCGCTTAACCGACACCGGGTGCGGAGTGTGCAGTTCCTGCGCGAACAGCGATACCCGCAATTCCTCGATTTGCCAGCGGAATGCGTCCAGGGCCGGATCATCGACACTAGACTGGCGGTGCTTCTCCCGCCGCTCTTGGCAACGCCGCCATAACACCGCGATATCGGCGGCATGGCGGGCGTCCCGCTCGGCGTTGCCGGGATATTTCTCGATGCGTTTCAGCACGGCTTTTAAGTAACGGGGCAGGTGCTGGAGAAACGCCCATGGCGTTGACGCCAGGAATCCCCGGAAAACCAAGTGGCCGATTTGTTCCTGAATGTCCTGCGCCAGCGGCGGCGGCAATTTGGCGGACCGCTTTCCCTGGATCGCCTGGTAATCGGCCAGAACGACCGCCGCCAGTCGACAAGCGGCGTCCGTGACGGCGGGCAGCCGGGCGCGAGCGCGCTGTTGCTGCTGGGCGAACGCCTCAGCGGTGCGCGACGGCGCTTCCTCCCCGATAAAAGCCCGGTCGGCAATACAGGTCAGCAGGTCTTCCCGCAGTTCGTCCGTGGTCATCGCATTCCGCGCCTGGAGCGCCATTTGAGTGAAATTTGGCAGATGTTTCTCCCATTGTTTTCTCTGCGCCTTCAGCGACAACCATAATAAGCGCCGCACGCCCGCGCGCATTTCCCGCGCCGCCGCCGCGGGCGTATCCAACAGCACGACCGATACCGATTCGCCCCGTTCCGCTAACGCCGGATAAGCGCTCACTTGCACTCCGCCGCGCGTGACCATGATCGTTTCCGGCAAGTCGCCGAAATCCCATTGAGTGACACCGTGGCGTTCGAACGCCGTTTCCGGCCCCTGTGCGAACGTCATCCGCGCCGCCTGCCCAAATCTTTGCCGCAATTCGGCAAGATCGCGGCCAGCGGCCAATTCTTGCGCGTTATCGCCCATGATCCGGAAATTCATCTCCAGATGGGCGGGCAAGGCGGCGACATCCCACGCCGTTGGCGGCACGGCGTCTCCTGTACGTTGCCGGATGAAATCGGCCAAGGCGGCGGTTAGCGGACGCTCCCCCGGCGTCAGCGCATCCAGCGCGGCGGTAACGAATTCCGGCAACGGCACGCACGGCCGCCGCAACGGCTTAGGCAACCCCTTCAGCAACGCGGTCATTTTCTCCCGGATCATTCCAGGCGCCAGCCAGGTGCACCGCGCTTCGTCGATTTTATTGAGAAGGTGCAGCGGCACGGCGAGAGTCGCGCCGTCCAACGGATGCCCCGGTTCAAAACGGTAGCTCAGCGCGCAATGCGTCTCCCCCACCGGGAAGGTTTCGGGAAACAACACCTCGGTCACATTTTCCGCGCCGTGGCGCATCAGATCGTCGCGCGCCATGAACAGTAGCCGGGGATTTTGTTTTTCCGCTTGCCGACGCCATTGTTCAAATGCCGCGCCATTGTGGATATCCGCCGGGATACGGGCATCGTAAAATGCTATGCGGCGCGACTCGTCGGCCAGGACGTCCTGGCGGCGGGATTTGTGCTCCAGTTCCTCGATTTCCGTCACCAGCCGCCGGTTGTGTTGGAAAAACGCCCCGCGACTATCGAACTCTCCCGCAACCAAGGCGTCGCGGATGAAGATTTCCCGCGCCTCGCGCGGATTGATCGGCCCATAGTGTACCCGCCGCCGGGAATTAAGCGGCAAACCGTACAAGGTTACCCGTTCGAAAGCGCCCACGCGCGCCGCTTTTCTCTCCCAGTGAGGATCGAAATAGTGGCGGCGGCACAGCGGCGCGGCAACCTGCTCCACCCATTCCGGCGCGATCTCCGCCAAACAGCGGCCGTAGAGCCGGGTCGTCTCTACCAGCTCGGCGGCCATCACCCACTTGGGCCGTTTCTTTTTCAGCACGGAAGCGGGGAACAAGGCGAATTGAATGCCCCGCGCCCCGGTATAAGCGTCTCCCTTGTCGCTCTTCAAACCGATATTGCCCAATAAGCCGGCGAGCAAGGCGCAGTGAATTTCATCATAACTCGCGGGTTGCTGGTTGGGGCGCATCCCCATTTCGCTCACCACGGCATGAAGCTGTTGGTAGACCTCGCGCCACTCGCGCATGCGTAGGGAAGATAAGAAATTCTCCCGGCATTCCCGGGCGAGCTGACGATTGGATTTTTTATGGCGCACGATTTCCTCGAAAAAACGCCATAAATTAAGATAGCCGAGGAAATCGGAGCGCTCGCTGCGGAAGCGGCGGTGCGCCTGATCGGCCGCCGCTTGTCTATCCAATGGACGGACGCGAGGATCCTGCACCGATAAGGCGGCGGCGATAATCAGCGCCTCGCTCAAGCAATGCGCCGCTTTCGCCGCCAGAATCATACGGCCGATTCGAGGATCGACCGGCAACTTCGCCAGTTGCACGCCGATGGCGGTTAGGTTGCGTTCCTCATCCACCGCACC
>DOVS01000018.1 GCA_003519965.1 Betaproteobacteria bacterium | reverse complement strand
GCCGCCGCCCGCCGCGGCGATCGGCCATCCTGAGGAATCGTGCCTGTTCGACGCGCGCCAGCGGAAGATCATCGGCCCTATCGCGCTTTATCCGCTGCCCAACGGCGATATTCTGGCGAGCTTAGCGACCGTCCAGGTCCGCCTCGACGCCGCCACCGGCATGCCCGCACAAGTCATATCGCCAGGCGAGACGCCCAATCCCGACATCACGGTCAGCACGGTGTGCGTCGACAGCGCCGCCAACTATCTCGCACTGCGTGCCGCCCTGCGGGCGCGGCTGCGCCGCGATGATTGGACCCGTTATCTCCGCCGCCTCGACGCCGCCGCCGCGCGCAAGCTCGTCTACTGGCTGATGATGCAGTACTTTATGTTTCCCAATCAGCTTATTCCCCGCTAACGCCAGGAGCCCCATGCCGCCGTTCCTTCGCTTCCGCCTTATCTGGCTCGCGCTCTGGCTCACCGCCGGCGCCGCCCAGGCCGCGCCGGCGCCCCAGCCCGCTTACCCCGACGTGTGGCTGCGCCGCGGCGCGACCGCCGTCCTTTATCCCAGCGCCCGCGACGCGGACCGCTTCCGCTTATCCAATGGCTTGCCCGATGTGGTGCTGACGTGGCTCCACTTTCACCAGTCTCGCAGTGACCGCGTCGCCGGCGTTCTGGAAACCTTCTTCGGCGGTCGGAAATTCCTTGTTAAATCTTACGGTCACAAGGCTATCGTCACCCTGGCCAACGGCGCCAAGGTTCAGCTCAACGACAGCCCACCCAAGCATAGCAAGGCTTGGCGCCGCGCGGGGCGAATGATGCCTTTCGCTGGCAATTTGCCATCCAATGTTTTGGAGGCCGTTAAGTTCGCCAACGGGGCGCTGCTCGGCATTGAAAACCTGCGCGTCTATCAGGTGACTAGCAGGAGGGATGATTACGGCTGCCAGCCCGCCACAAGCGGCTTGGTATGGCGCAACGCCCGCGGCGAGGTCGAGTGGCGCAAGACTCTCGTCGCCATGGATGGCCGAGCGGCTTCCGCCTCGGATTTGTGCAACATCACGCCTCAGCAGCGAACCCTATTCGACGCCAGCGGGCTGGCGCCGCTGCCCGACGGCACGGTGCTGGTCGATCTGCGCACCGCCCAGGTGCGCGTCGACCCGGCGGCCGGCGCTTTCCGTCATTTGCCCCGCGCTATCCGCGCGCTCGATTCAAAAACCCTGCTGGCGTTCAAGCGTGCGCTGTTCGCGCGCCTGAACAACGACAGCGGCTGGATGAGCCGGCAATATAATACGTATCGCTATGGTGATATGCCCTATTCGCTGCTCACCCAGTATTTCGTCTTCCCCGATCAACTCGCCCGCTAATCCAAGGAGAAATCCATGCCGAAATTCACCGCCAATCAACTGAAGGCTCTGGTCTATAACGCGGTTGGCCGCACCAGCGAGGTCGGCGGCCTGCCCGCCTATCAATTGCAGATCGCCGCCAACATCGTTAACGGCGCCTTCGTCCCCGTTGGAAAAAGCGGCTACAGCCTCGGGGTGTTTCAATTCGATTATGGACAGCATCCGAAAAGTAATGCGAATGCGCTCGTGCAAGCCTACAATGCCTGGGCGCCCGCCAGCGAGCAGATCGTTGGCAAGGATCAAACCACATTTATTAGCGCACTGATTAGTGATGGCAAGCAGATCGCGCAGAATAATCTGTATCTACCCCTCACCGATCCCCACCGCCTCAAACTGGATAAGTTTTTCGCATCGGGCACCGGCCGCAATTTCATCGCCAAGCTCGACCAGCAATGGTTCACCCAGAAGCTGAGCGGCATCGCGCAACAGGCCAATAATTCATTAACCGTCGCCCGGATGAGCAAGGCCGATGTGCCCCAAGCGATCGCGGCGGTTGTCAAAGTTTATAATCAAAATCCTACGGTAGGCCAAGCGCTTCTTCGCGATATGCAGAATACCGCTATGACGCTAACGGGCATTACTAACAAAGTCATCACTATTGTTAAGAAGACCTATAGTAGTGGTGTTAGTGGAGGAATTATTGCTTCTATTACCTCCGGCATGGAAAACGCTAAGACAGGCGCGCGGCTTTACTACCAACTGGAAACCTCGAAGAGTCGCCTCGGCACCATGTGGCGCGCCCAGGAAGCCAGCGATCCCACCTTGATGCAGTCCTTGAATGCCAATCCCTCCGCGCCGTATTTTGACTTGATGTTCCGCAAAGCCACATTCGGATTGAACGCGGTAAACCTCAATGAAAAAGGCGTTAATCATGTAATGACTGGGCCGCTCAAGCATGCGCCGGACGAAACCTATTTCGAGGGAATCACCAGCAAGGGCGTGCCGATCATTCTGGATTCCTCGACCAACAAGGGCTGGCAATACATCAACGGTCATTGGGCGCCGCTTGACAATAGCAGCGGCGCGTTTATTCACAAGGATAAGAATGGCCACTGGCATATCGCCGCACTGACCAATCCGTCATCGTTCTATGCAGACAATGCCAGCGCGGTCGCGGATTCACTGCTGACGCAAACATCCGCCTACTGGATGGTGGCGGGAG
>DOVS01000143.1:12126-12396 GCA_003519965.1 Betaproteobacteria bacterium | reverse complement strand
CAGGTATTCCTTGAACATCGGCGCATTCATCCCCAGCACGCCGCGCGGCATGGTGTCCTCGGCATAACGGTATTCCAATTCCACCGCTTTCTTGAACAAGCCGGCGATTTCCTCACGGAACGACGGCGTCCACAAGTGGGGATTTTCCAGCTTGATTTGGTTAATGACGTCAACGCCGAAATTAAGGTGCATCGACTCGTCGCGCAAGATATATTGATACTGCTCGGCGGCGCCGACCATCTTGTTCATCCGGCCCAATGCGAGGATTTG
>DOVS01000143.1:2787-12101 GCA_003519965.1 Betaproteobacteria bacterium | reverse complement strand
GCACGAAACCGACGTAGAAAAAGACGCCCTCCATAATGCAGGCGAATACGATAATGGAACGCAGCAACTGCTGATCGGCTTCCGGCGTACCCGTCTTGAACGCCGGATTAGTCAGCGTGTCGATGAAGGGCAGTAAAAATTCGTCCTTGGCGCGAATCGAGGGGATCTCGTGATACATGTTAAAAATTTCGCCCTCGTCCAGCCCCAAGCTCTCCACAATATACTGGTAGGCATGCGTATGGATGGCCTCCTCGAACGCCTGACGCAATAGGAACTGACGGCATTCCGGGTTGGAAATGTGACGATAGGTGCCGAGCACGATATTATTCGCCGCGAGGGAATCGGCGGTAGTGAAGAAGCCGAGGTTACGCTTAACAATGCGCCGCTCGTCCTCGGTCAGCCCAGCGGCGTCCTTCCACAGGGCAATATCGCGGTTCATGTTGACTTCTTGCGGCATCCAGTGGTTCGCGCAGGCAGCCAGGTATTTCTCCCACGCCCATTGATACTTGAACGGCACCAACTGATTAACGTCCGAACGGCAGTTGATAATGCGTTTATCCTCTACCTTGACCCGGTGCGTACTGTGTATCCCCGTTAGCGCGGATGATGTCGCTTCCTCCGTATCCATCTCCCCTTCCGTGGGAAAAACCGCTGCCTGCTCGGGAGCGGGCTTAGTGCATAAATCGTCTTTAAAACTCAGCATTTCAATCATTCCTCCCAATCCGCCCGACAGTCGCCGGACGGCAATATTTGCCGGCTTTCCGCCGTTATCATCGTCATCGTTCAGTATCCAGCAAAAGCCGTTCCCGCTTCACGCCGCGGCCTGGTTGCTTTTCCCCGTCGATACGGCTTCCTCGGCTACTGCGCGGCTCCGCTTAATCCGCGCTACTGGCAAGCTTCGCAATCCGGGTCGTCAATGGCGCATGCTTTCGGTGCGTCGCTCCCCAACCCGCCATCCACCGGCACTGCATTTAGCGTCCCGGCCTGCACTGTCGATTTCTCGGCATGGGTCGCCCCCAACGAGCGTAGATAATAGGTCGTTTTCAGGCCGCGCAGCCAAGCCAGTTTATACGTGTCGTCCAATTTCTTACCGCTGGTGCCGGCCATGTAAATATTGAGCGATTGCGCCTGGTCAATCCACTTCTGACGGCGCGCGGCGGCCTCGATCAGCCATTGAGGTTCAACCTCGAAAGCCGTGGCGTACAGTTTGCGCATCTCCGGCGAAATACGGTCGATCTTGGCAAGACTACCGTCGAAATACTTAAGATCGGCGATCATCACCTCGTCCCACAACTCTTCCCGCTTCAAGTCGTCGACCAAATAATGGTTAACGACGGTGAATTCTCCGGATAAGTTGGATTTCACGAACAGGTTCTGATAAGTCGGCTCGATACTTGCCGACACCCCGACGATATTCGCGATCGTTGCGGTCGGCGCGATCGCCAGGCAATTGGAATTGCGCATGCCGTGCTCCCCGATACGCGCGCGCAGCGCCTCCCAATCGAGGCTAGCGCTCTCGTCCACCTCGAGATAGCCGCCCCGCGTCTCGCGTAGCAACGCCAGGGATTCGTGCGGCAGAATGCCGCGATCCCATAACGACCCGGTGAAGCTCGAGTAGCGGCCGCGCTCTTCCGCCAGCTCGGTGGAGGCCCAATAGGCAAAATAAGCCGCCGCTTCCATGGAGCGGTCGGCGAATTCCACCGCTTCCGGGCTAGCATAAGGAAGGCGCAACCGATGCAGGCAATCCTGAAATCCCATGATTCCCATGCCCACGGGCCGATGGCGCAAGTTAGCGTTGCGCGCCTTGGGTACGGCGTAATAGTTAAGGTCAATCACATTGTCCAGCATTCGCATGGCGGTGCGGATGCTGGCCTTGAGCTTATCCATATCCAGTGCGCCGTCTTTTAAATGGGCGGCCAAATTGACCGACCCCAGATTGCACACGGCGATTTCCTGATCGTTGGTATTCAGAGTGATTTCAGTACAGAGATTGGAACTATGCACAACGCCCGCATGCTGCTGAGGACTGCGGATATTGCAGGGATCTTTAAACGCCAACCAAGGGTGGCCCGTTTCAAACAGCATCGTCAGCATCTTGCGCCATAGACTCACTGCGGGGATTTTCTTGAACAACTTGATCTCGCCGCGCGCCGTCTTTTCCTCATAAGCGGTATAGGCCGCCTCGAAGTCTTTTCCGAATTTGTCGTGCAAATCGGGCGTATCGGAAGGCGAGAACAAGGTCCACTCGCCGCCTTCCATGACCCGGCGCATAAACAAATCGGGCACCCAATTCGCAGTATTCATGTCATGGGTGCGGCGACGGTCGTCGCCCGTATTCTTGCGCAGCTCCAGAAACTCTTCGATATCTAGGTGCCAGCTTTCCAGGTAAGCGCAAACCGCGCCCTTGCGTTTTCCTCCCTGGTTTACCGCCACCGCGGTATCGTTAACCACCTTGAGAAAGGGCACCACGCCTTGCGACTTGCCATTGGTTCCCTTGATGCGAGACCCGAGAGCGCGCACTCGGGTCCAGTCGTTGCCTAACCCGCCGGCAAATTTCGATAGCAGCGCGTTTTCCTTGATCGCCTCATAAATACCGTCGAGATCGTCGCTGACCGTGGTGAGATAGCAAGAGCTCAACTGCGACCGGCGTGTGCCCGCGTTGAACAAGGTCGGCGTCGAACTCATGAAGTCGAAGCGAGACAGCAAATGGTAAAACTCGATGGCGCGCGCCTCGCGATCAGCCTCGTCAAGCGCCAACCCCATCGCCACCCGCATAAAAAACGCCTGGGGCAGTTCAATGCGGCGCTCGTCGATATGCAGAAAATAACGGTCGTATAATGTTTGCAAACCGAGATATTCGAACTGGAGATCACGATCCGCCGCCAACACCGCGCCCAGGCGCGCAAGATCGAAATGCGCTAGGCGCTCGTCGAGCAGCTCCGCCGCGACGCCCTCTTCGATGAAGACGGGGAAATATTCGGCGTAGCGAGCCGCCATCGCCGCTTGGCTCACCTCCTCGCCCAGCACTTCACGGCGCGCGTCGTTTAGCAGCAGACGGGCGGTTACAAAACTATAAGCCGGGTCTTTTTCGATCAGGGCGCGCGCGGCGAGAATCGCCGAACGGTAGACCTCCTCCATGGGCATGCCGTCATACAGGTTTTTTAGCGTGGCGGTAAGGACCAGCTGTGGATCGACGCCGGAACCCAGTCCTTCGCAGGCGACAACGAGCAACGTTTGCAATTCATCCCTATCCAAGAGACGGGAAACGCCGCCGTCGATCACCTGAAGTACGGGAGGAACGCCATCCCCGATGGTTTTTTGCTTCGCCCGCTCGCGAGCGCGCTCTTCACGGTAAAGCACATAGGCGCGCGCCACATCGTGCTCGCCGGAACGCATCAACGCAAGCTCCACCTGGTCTTGGATATCCTCGACATGGAAAGTGCCGCCGCTTGGCTGACGCCGCATCAGGGCGTTCACCACCCCTTCGGTCAAACCGCCGACTAACTCTCGAACACGCGCCGAAGCCGCCCCTTGACCACCATTAACGGCAAGAAACGCCTTGGTCATGGCGACGACGATTTTGTTCGACTCGAAACCGACAACACCGCCATTACGCCGAATCACCTTATATTCGCTGTAACGCGTCCGCCCGGCCTGGCCGCCCTCCTCAGTCACTGGCTGCGGCGTAGGCTGCACGGCGGGGGTTTCGGTGGAAAGCTGCATGGTTATTATGTCTCCAAAAATCGTGTGGCCATAGAGTCGGCAAAACTAGGGCCTGACTACCTATAACCACTATATATTGTGGTTGTCATAAATGATTTCGACTAATTCTAGTTGCTGCGAATACGCCGCGCAACCCTTTTTTTGTGATGGGGAAACCTTCAGACGAATCAATCTCCTATGAGCGCACGGGAAACACCGGCCGGATGCCGGTTCGAGTTGGTGTATCATCCCACGTTATTTTTCCGAGAAATTCAGACCGCCGCCGTGAAAAGCACCGCTATCCTACTCATTAGTTGCCCCGACCAAAAAGGCTTGGTCGCCGCCATCGCCGATTTCCTTTACCGGCACAACGGCAATATCCTCCACGCCGATCAACATCAGGATAGTGAATTAGGATTATTCCTCATGCGGATAGAATGGGATCTCTCCGGATTCTCCCTGGACATCGCCCGCTTCGGCGCCCATTTTGCCGCTGTCGCCGATCGCTTCCAGATGGCTTGGCGCCTGGCGCTATCCAACCAACGGCCGCGGGTGGTGATTTTCGTTTCCAAGTACGATCACTGCCTGATCGACCTGCTCTATCGCCACCAAAGCGGCGAGTTGGCTTGCGATATTTCACTGATTATCAGCAACCACGAGGAAAATCGCCGGTTAGCGGAATTCTATGGCGTTCCTTACCACTACCTTCCGCTCGCGAAGGAGAATAAAGCGGAAGTCGAACAAACGCAGCAAACGCTATTGGCGCAGCACGGTATCGACCTCATCGTCCTGGCGCGCTATATGCAAGTGCTGTCCGCGGAATTTACCGCCGGCTATCCCCAACGCATCATTAATATCCACCACTCCTTCCTGCCCGCCTTCCTCGGCGCCAAACCCTACCATCGCGCCTTCGAGCGCGGCGTAAAATTAATCGGCGCCACTAGCCACTATGTCACCGAAATTCTCGACGACGGCCCGATTATCGAGCAGGACGTCATCCGTATTTCCCACCGCGACGCATTGGAAGACCTTATTCACAAAGGCCGCGACCTGGAAAAAATCGTACTGTCGCGAGCGGTGCGCTGGCATGTTGAAAACCGCATCCTGTTGTACGCCAATAAAACAGTAATTTTCGATTAGCAGTATTGCAGCGCTATCGAGAAAAACATTACTCCCTCGTCCCGGCAACCTCCTGAGCACCAGGGGAGCGCAACCAAAATCCATACCGACCAACGCAACGCGCCGGGATATATCGATCAGGCAACTCGGCGTAGAATTCAAGAGACAGCCGCCCTCGGCGCGGCAATACAGCGGCGGCCGTAAGAAACACCGAAAGACGGCGGCAATGCACCCGCCACGCCAAACCAAGAGGGAACATGACCAAGGTGCTCGCGATTAATGGGTCATATCGAGACAATGGCGTTACCGACCAAACCGTCGAGGTCATGATCCAAGCGGTTGGCGCGAAGACCGAGACCATCTTACTGCGCGAGCACCCCATCGCATTTTGTCTGAATTGCCGAGATTGCACCCAACAGCCAGGCGACACGCCGGGTGAATGTGTCCAGCAGGACGGTATGCGGGCATTGATTCACCGGATAGAGCCAGCGGATTGTTATCTCCTTGCCTCCCCGACTAACTTCGGGTCGGCCACTGCGCTATTCAAACGCTTTATGGAGCGGCTCATCGTCTATGCCTACTGGCCGTGGGAAATGAACGCTCCCCAATTGCGCAAGGCGAACGCACCCAAGAAAAAGGCGGTGTTGATCTCCTCCTGCGCGGCCCCTGGAATACTGGGCCGCTGGATTTATGGCGTCCATAAACAACTCGATATGACCGCGCAAACGATAGGCGCACACACGGTGGACACACTATTTACCGGCTTAATCGCCAAACAAAGCCAGCCCATCCTAACAGAACCCGTCAAAGCCAAAGCCCGGGCTTTGGCGGAAAAATTAATCAATCAGTCAACGCCCCGCCACGGAAAAGGCGGCGTCGCTCCCTCGAAAACGCGGTAACCGCCCTAGTGACGATCAATCGATAACGAGGTAAAGTTTTACCGACGGCAAGCCGCATAAAGCTCCGCCGTGCTAGCAACAAGCCGCCAATCTAAAAAATGCAATACAGCGAGTATGACGCCGCAAGCGCCGCCTCAACGCGGCGAAGCCCGGGCAGCGCGTAAAAAGAGCGATGGCGCTACGATGCACGCTACAGACTATGGACATTCCTACAGAATGTAGGATAGCGATTGGCGCATACTGAACTAAAAAAACGAACGGGGCGTTGATTCGATGGCGTTATCGCATGCAGTCAATAGGCGCGCGCACAGCATGACGATAGAAGCCGGCGATCCTACTTGCCGAATAGATTGAGAAAGCCTCCCCGTTGCTATCGATGTACGACAAACGCAGCCGCCACACACCCCACACACCCCTCGCCAAGCCAATCGATTACGCAGCCCAACCCGTCGTGGCTGAATCGGCGAGCATGCCGTCATATTGCCGCGCTAATCCTAATGGTTAACACCGAAGGCGTACCTGATCTCATGGCTGGCGCCATAAAAAGATCATGGGCATACGGCTTCCCCGCGTGCAATTGCGCGCACCCAACTTCTTATTAAATCGCGGAAGTGATGATTCAAAACGCGGATGTGGGATTCGTTCATCCCGGACAACACGCCAAGATCAAACGAGCGGCTTACCCCTTCCAAAAATATGGCATGCTCGATGGTACGGTAATGCGTGTCAGCGCCGACGCATCGGAAGCGCCGCTACCCCGACAGAGCCAAAACGGCAGTAAGCCGCAAATTCCTTCAATCGATAAAGCGGTTATTCGACTCAGCGCGCAACAATTGCGCGTCGATGGTATAAAATTCGGCCTAACGTCAGAGATGCAAATTGTTGCCGAAATCAAGCAGGGGAGACGAACGATTCTGGAATATTTGCTGTCTCCCATACAAGCGGCTTTTCACGAAGCCGGGAGAGAACGGTGAGACCGTCGATTGCGGTTACCCTTGGTGCGAACGCTGGCTCGCGCCGGCGGCGGCGGTCCACGCCTTGTCTTTGCGGAACGAGGTGAGCTGGAGCCGGCGAAATAAGCGCCTCCGGCCACCCGGTTATTTACCGCGACAGCGCCTCGGCGCTCTCCCCGGATGCTCTGCTTCGCCCCAACCGTTGCTCGGATACTCATTCGCACGCGGCGCTATCGAGTGACTAGCGAGAACGCTCGCCATTTCGGTATTCATTCCTAATGCGCAAAACGGCTTATGGCGGCCGTGGCGGCGCATCGGATCATGCGCGGCTTCTGTTGAAGTCATACGCATTCCCGGCATGACGCGACTCCCTTGCCGGCGTCGATGCACAGCGGGTGGAGGACGACACGGAATTTACCCGCGCCGCCGCCCGTGCACGGTTCAAGCGGCGTGAAAACTGCAATGGCGTTTTCGCGCACCAAGCGCCGCCCCGGGGAAAAACAGTTGGCGCCTCGTTAAATACAATAACTGGAGTGATATGCCCATGCTTTACCACGATTCAATTTACGGCCCAGCCGAAATTAGCGAGCCGGTGCTGGCCGACTTGCTGCATAGCGCCGCCATGCAGCGGTTGAAGGGCGTTTTACAGCATGGCGTCACCGCACTTATCGGCGTTACTGCGGCGACCACGCGCTTCGACCACTCCGTCGGCGCCATGCTGCTGGCGCGCCGCCTAGGTGCGCCGCTCAAGGAGCAAATCGCCGCCCTGCTCCATGATGTTAGCCATACCGCGTTCAGCCATGTGATCGACTTTGTCTTCGATAGTCATGAGAATCAAAGTTACCACGAGGAAAAAAAACAAGACTACGTCGCCGCTTCCGATTTGCCGGCTAAGTTGGCGCACCATGGCTACGATTGGCGCGATTTCATGGACGACGACGCGTTTCCGCTATTAGAACAACCCTCTCCGGCCTTGTGCGCCGACCGGCTGGATTATTTCTTGCGCGGCTGCATTCCCCTTGGCCTGGCCACGCCGCAAGGCGTTAAAACCGCACTAGACAAACTCGTGGTCGACGATGGGCGCATCGCCGTCAGCGACTTGGCGGTGGCGCGATGGCTAGCCTACACGTATATTGCCTCGGATCGGACCAGCTGGGCGAACCTGCGGGAGGTGGGCCTCTATGAACTCACCGCCCGCGCCATTAAAGCCGCGCTGCGCCTCGGCATTATGAGCGAAGCCGATGTCTGGCGCACCGACGACGCATTATGGGAAAAACTGCACCAAACGGACGATCATGGCCTGCAAACGCTTCTCCGACAAATTTCCGCCGATACCCGCTGCATCCGCGACGAATGCGCCCCCACCTTCCGCGTTCGGACGAAATTACGCACCATCGACCCGCCGGTGCTCGCCAATGGCGAAGTCTTGCCGCTATCGGCCATCGACGACTCGTTTGCGCGCTACCGGGAACAATACCTGGAAGGAAGCCACGACCTCTTGCCGATAAAAATCATTCCCCTCAACGGAGAATAGGCAATATCCACGACGTGGGACGAGAAATCCGGCCATGCGGTAATAGCGCCAGCGGCGCACGAGCCGGACCATGACCTGACTGGATGCCGGCGGTGCGATGCCGGCGTCCGCGTATTCGCGTTATTTTCCACCGCCTCGCCCGCGCGGCGCTGAAAAAATTTTCCGCCGCGTGCTCGATCGAGTGCGCGAACATTACGTTGGTGCGGCGAGCAGAGGGCAGGCTAATACGGCCACCCTTTCCCGCGATCGGCAGCACGCCGGCATTGATCGGAGAGGCGCGACAGTAGAGCGAATGAATATTCGCATGGCCACAACCGACACGGAGATTACCGCTTGTTACCCCATTATGCGGGAACTCCGCCCGCGCGTTGCGGGGAATCAATTCCTTTCCCGGATACGGCGTCAGGAAAACACAGGCTACCGGCTGGCCTTTGTGCTGGGACCGGATGACGTAGCCGCCATGGCGGGGTTTCGGGTGAGTGAAAACCTAGCCTGGGGGCGTTTCCTACACTCATATATTGATGACTTTGTCACGCTCCCCGTCCACCGCTCAAAGAGCCATGGAGCCAAGTTGCGATCGTGGCTCAAAGAATATGCAGTCGAGGCGAGCTGCTTACCATTGCACCTAGATTCCGGGATGCAAAGAACAGCGGCGCACCGCCTCTATGAACGCGAGGGCATGGCAATGGCCGGTATTCATTTCGTCGAGAATCTAGCTTCCGCTAAAGTGTCCTAGCTACCGCTAATGCGGCGCTGCGACTGAACAAGGTCGATCCAAAAACCGCGCAATGGATCAATGGAATGGGCGTCGAGATAAACTTCTAGCGCATACCGCGTGGCTTTGCCGCCAATAGCATCACGACAAACAAAGCGATTTCATGGCGTTTCGGGTGCGAAAGAACCATGGAAAGACGAGAATCATTGCCAGCCGGCATCGGCTTGAACACGCCAGAACGATGGAACGGTCGAAAAACGGCGGTGCAACCCGGGTGAGCGGCGATCCTGCCGAAGCGCGCCAAGCACCCGTAGTACATGCAGTGCAAGCCGTTTCCCGCCCGGAAACCGGCGCGGCGCATAGGCGCATATAAAAAAAACGGCGGCTGGGCT
>DOVS01000143.1:0-2747 GCA_003519965.1 Betaproteobacteria bacterium | reverse complement strand
GCCGGGGCGGCGGTGCGCGCAAGCGAGCGCCACCGGCGCCATACTCAGCAAAAAATCCAGCCTGCCTGGCTAACGCGCCCCCTCCACGGAAAAAATAGGGAACATGAACCAACCAACGACTACTATGATGTATATGCGGATAGCGAATCAATGCGTACGCAACGCGGCGACTCCGCGATGCTGAACTTTCCAGCGCACAGTTACAATTAATTGTAACGGAACAAGGGTATTAATAACCCATGACGCATTCACCCGACCGGCGCGCCGATGTCGCCGACCTGAGAGCGCTGCTCAACCAATTAGTCGAACTCCGCATCGACGCGGAGCAGCGCGCCGGCATACGGCTGGAACATTTCAAGGCGGACTTCCCCCACGGCCGGTTCAGCCTTAGCGCCGCGAATCTCGCCCATTATCTTGCCTTACGGCAACAAGACTTAAGACCGTTACAGGAACGTTTGGCCCAAGCGGGCCTTTCTTCCCTAGGCCGAGGCGAGGCGCACGCCTTGGATAACCTGGACCGGATTATCGAACTCTTGTGCCGCGTCGCGCGCGCCGCGCCGCCGACTTTCGTCCGCACGACCGCCGTCACCCTGAGCGCGGGAACCCGCCTGCTGGAACAACACGCCGATCACTTGTTCGGCCCCGCGCAGGCGGAACGCAGCGTGCGGATTATGGTCACCCTGCCCGGCGGCGCCGCTGAGGATTACGCGCTGGTCGCGTCGCTATTAACCCACGGAATGGACTGCGCGCGCATCAACTGCGCCTACGACGACCAAAGCGTATGGGCGCGGATCATCGGCAATATCCGCCGCGCCGAACATAAAACCGGACGCCGATGCCGGATACTGATGGATCTCGCCGGCCAAAAAATCCGCACCGGACCGATTCAGGCCGGTCCGCCGATTCGCCACCTTAAAGTCGAACGGGACATTTGCGGCGCGGTCACCCGCCCGGCCGCCGTAAGGCTCGCCGCCGACCCCGACGCCGCGGAAGCACTGGACAACGCCGCCGGCGTTTCTACATCCCAGTTCGGCATTCCCGCCAAGTTTCACGCCCGGCTAGCGCCGGGGGATCGGCTGCACTTTACCGACACCCGCGATAAACGCCGCTACCTGAACATTACCGAGCGAACGCCCGACGGCCGTCTTCTCGCCCAATGCTGGCAAAGCGCTTATCTTGCCGCCCACACCACGCTGACTTGGCAACGCCGGGGAAAAGGCCAACACTACCGTAGCCGCGGGCGCTTCCCGCTCGCCGCCTTCCGTGGCGATACGGTGGAAATCCGCCTATTTCGCGGCGACCCTTTACTGCTAACGCCCGACCGATCGCCCGGCCGCCCTGCGCTGTGCGGCTCCGACGGCGGCATTCTCCAGCCCGCCCGCGTCGGCTGCTCGCACGGCGGCATCGTGACCACCCTGCAACCGAAGCAATCCGTGTGGATCGACGACGGCAAGCTCGGTGCGACCGTCGAATCCGTCTCACCGGACGGAGCGTTGCTGCGCGTAACGAACGCCGGCCCGCAAGGCGTCGTGATTCGGGCGGATAAGGGATTGAATTTCCCGGAAACCGAGCTTACGCTGCCGCCGCTAACCGCCAAAGACCGCACCGACCTCGATTTTATCTGCCGCCATAGCGACATGGTGGGTTTCTCCTTCGTTCAGCGCCGGGAAGACATGGAACAGCTCATGGAACAGTTGGCGCGGCGCGATGCCGCTCGTTTACCCATCATCGCCAAAATCGAAACCGCCAAGGCGGTTAGAAATCTGCCGGAAATTATTCTGGGCGCCATGGGCCGCGCGACGCTCGGCATAATGATCGCCCGCGGCGACTTGGCGGTGGAGCTCGGCAGCGTGCGGCTGGCGGAAATCCAGGAAGAAATTCTGTGGCTCTGCGAAGCCGCCCATATCCCCGTGATCTGGGCGACCCAAGTCCTAGAGACTATGGCCAAACGCGGCACGCGGTCGCGCCCGGAACTCACGGACGCCGCCATGGGGGTGCGCGCCGAGTGCGTCATGCTCAACAAAGGCCCGTATATTCTCGATGCGCTGCGCGTACTGAACAATATCCTGTCCCGCATGGAAGCGCATCAACATAAGAAAATTTCCCGGCTGCGGGCATTACATTGGTAAACCCGCGCCGATGCGAAACCATGAGAACGGCGGCGGGAAAACAGGCCGCTTCCCCATCGGCCGCCGCTATCGCGTATTGGTCGACGCCTGGCCGGCGTCGCATCCATACCGTCGAGCAACGACGAAGGACAGTAATGCGTCAAGGCGGTTGCGCGCATTCCACGCCGCATTCGCCGCGCTGGACCGATTCTTTCCATAACCCGCGACTATCCTTAACCTAAAGGAGACGACATGAAAGCAGCATCCACTCCCCTGTCCGCCGATGAACTACGAAAAATAGACGCCTATTGGCGCGCCGCCAATTATCTTTCCGTCGGCCAGATTTATCTTTACGATAATCCCTTGCTGCGCGAACCGCTCACGATCGAGCACATCAAACCCCGCTTGCTGGGCCATTGGGGAACGACGCCCGGACTCAATTTTATTTACGCGCATATGAATCGGGCAATCCAGCAAGGCGACCTGAATATGATTTATCTGGCCGGGCCGGGACACGGCGGCCCCGGCGTCGTCGCCAACACTTACCTGGAAGGAAGCTACAGCGAACTCTACCCCAATATTTCGCAAGACGCCGAGGGTATAAAAAATCTGTTCAAACAGTTTTCTTTCCCTGGCGGC
>DOVS01000036.1 GCA_003519965.1 Betaproteobacteria bacterium | reverse complement strand
CGTCGCCAATATTGCGTGCAAAGATACTGCCGTCCATATTTTCGACAATCATTTTCGACATATAAAGGCCGATGCCGGTGCCTTTCTCCCGTGTCGTGAAATAAGGGTCGAAAATCTTGGGCAGCACGCTCCCGGAAATACCGCCGCCGTTATCGTGCACCGCCACGCGAACGCTGTCCGCCGTGCGGCTGACTTGAATAGATACTTCCCGCTGGCCCGTCTTGCCGCCCAGCACATCCTTGGCGTTGGACAGCAAATTCAGCAGCACTTGGGAAAATTCGTTAGGAAAACCGACAATTTTCATTTCCTCGCCACGCTGGAAGTGAATCACGATGTTGTTGTTTTTAAAACTGGCGTCCACCAGCGCAATCGCTTCCTCGACTGACTCCTGAAGGCTAAATGCGACTTTCTGGCGGTTAGGACGGAAAAAATTGCGGAAGTCGTCGATGGTGGTGGACATTTTCTGGATCAGCCGCCGCCCATCGGTAATACTATGATCCAGCATCGCACCGTCCAGCTCGCCGAAATCGTAAGCATCCCGGACATTAGACAACAACACGCCCAGTGCATTAAGCGGCTGCCGCCATTGGTGGGCGATATTGCCCATCATTTCTCCCATGGCGGCCAAACGCGATTGTTGAATGAGCAACAGGTCTTTTTCCCGGTTCTTCGCCGCCTCCGCCGCCACCCGCTGCTCTAGCACTTCATTCAAGCGCTTCAGTTCTTCCTCGGCGCGGAGCCGCTCGGATACGTCGGTAACGAATATCGTGACGCCGACGACTTCGCCATTTTCATCGTGGATCGGAATCTTGTCGCTCTGAAACCAGCCGGCGCTGCCGTCCGGCCTAGGCGCCAATTCGATAGTGCCGAGCATTTCCCCGCCGCTAGCGATAATCTTTATGGTGTCGGCGTGGTAACGCGCGGCGATCTCCGGCGGCAGTAGGTCGAAGACCGTCTTCCCGGCTATTTACCCGGCCGCCATACCGACATATCGTTCGGCTAGGCGATTGCTGCGCAGCACCTTGCCGTCACGGTCGATATACCAGATCATGGCGCGCACCGAATCGAAAATGACTTGCTGGTCGCGCTGCTGGTCGCGCAACGCCTTTTCCGCCAGTTTGCGCTCGGTAATATCGTGGGCGGTCCAAATCGCGCCTTCCCGGGGCTTGCCGCGATCCACCGGCCGGCCGTTGAAATGACACCAGACCAAGGCGCCGTCGCGGCGCTTGGCCAACCGTTCGACGCTATACTCGTTGGCGGCGGCAAACGCGGCCGCCACCGCCCGATTTCCGGCCGCCGCCTCCTCGGCGGAAGGATAAGTCGCGTCCAGCGGCAAGCCCTTGAGCTCCTCTGTCGAGTAGCCGAAGATTTCTCCCATTTTGGTGTTGGCCCAGGCGATTTCGCTCCCTTTAAGATACGCAATGCCGACCACCGCAGTTTCCAGAATAGCCTGCTGTTCGGACAGCGTCCGGTTCAGTTTTTCCCGAATCGCCAATTGCTCGCTAATATCATGAAACGCCACCACCCACCCGGTCTGTTTCCCCTCCCGTAGAATCGGCGCGGAGTTGACCGATACCGGCAAACGCGCGCCGTCTCGACACCAGAACACGTCCTCCGCTACGTAAGCCGCTGCATGGGGATTCGCCTGATCCAGCGAGCACGCCTCCACCGGATAAACGCTGCCATCGGCGCGATGGTGGTGAAATAGGGCGTGCGCCTGACGCCCCCGCATTTCTTCCTCCGGCCATCCCAGCAACCGTTGCGCCTCCGGGTTGGCAAACAGGATATTGCCGCCGCAATCGGTCATGTACACCCCCTCCCCCAAGGTGGATGAAACTTCCTGCAACCGGGCCTCGCTTTCCCGGCTGGCGGCCGTCATGGCGTGAGCAAGCCGCAAGGCGCGGGTGCGGGTGCTCGCCAGCGCCGCCGTCATCGCAAACAATAAAAAGCTAATCACCACACCGGCGCCCAGGACCAGCTGCGACTTTTGCTTGTTGATTCTCTTGTCGAACTCGGGTAGCGAGAAAAACCGCAACGTCCAGCGATGCCCCTCGAAATGCAGGACTTCGTCGGTGAACAGCGCTGAACGGCGCGGCGCATTATCCCGATACATCAAGGTTTGCGGCGTTATTGCCGCACCGTCGTAAATGGCGATGCCGACATCCCGCTCGATCTTGCCGAGTACGCCGTTGATCAAATCGTTCATTCGGAATGGGGTGTAAACATAGCCCCACAGCGCAGCACGGCGCTGCGCCACGGTGCCGAGAGGCGCCCCTTGGCGGTATAACGGTAAATACATGACGAAACCGGCTTGTACGTCGCGGCCGGTTTCCTGCATCAATTTAATTTTGCCAGAAACCGCCGCCTTGCCGTAATCCCGCGCTTGGGCCATAGCGCTGCGCCGTATCGGATCGATGTGCATGTCATAACCATGGGCCCGCTGGTTACGCCAATGAAACGGCTCTAAATAAACAATCGCGGTGTATTCCCGGCGTTTTCCCAGCGGCCACACGGTATAATCGGTAAATCCTTCGGCGCGAACATGCCGAATATGCGCGGCCAGTTCGTTAAGCGGCACCCGCTGAGCAAAACCAATGCCCAAAATACCCGGATAGATTTTTCCCACCTGAAGATGGGCGACGTACTTACGCCATTTCTCCCGCGTCATCGGCTGCGCTGTGTAGAAAAAACCGCTGACGCCACGCAACACTTCTTTGTAGGCAAGCAGCCGCTGAGACATTGCCTCCTTGATTTCGCTGGTGTGAAACTCGAAGTGCTCGCGCGCTTCCTGCGCCGCGCTCGATTTGGCCATCTGCCAAGCGGCAACGCTAAGCGCTAGTGAAACCGCCAAGGTAAGCCACGCCACCCATTTCCCGGGAGAAACGCGCAACGGTTTCCAAGGGGAGGATATAGCGTTTAATGAAGAGGTATCGGCCTGCTTCGTCATTACTGTCGAGAATTTACGTGCTTGACCCAGCCCGTGAAAAGATAACAACGCCAGTGCAACGCCGTTGAACGTTTTAAAGCATGGCGCATCGGTACGCGCCAGTTCGCTATGCGTAAGAGTAACGTGTCGCCAAATACTCTTCCAAAGCGGTCTTGCCATCGCCCTTGAACTCGACGAATTGAATGCCTACTCGGAATTGCTGGATGGAGGCGGCAAGCACCGTGTAGATCATGCGGCCGCTCGCTTCGACAATTTTTTCCTTGCCGCCGCTAATTAACGGCGGCACCGAGAGCAGCGCCGTCATCGTCTCCCGAAAAAAAATATTGTGATCGCACAAGAAACTCATCCCGCCCAGGGAAACATCGCTCGCCCGGCCATAGAATATTTGTTGTCCCGCCGCCTCTTCGCTCACCAACGCCGCTTTCCAGTCCACCGGGTAGCGTTGGTAGGCCCGATGCTCCATTGGCCGGGAAACCGCCACCAATTGCTGCGATAGCCGCACCTCGCGCTCGCGGTACTCTTCCAGCGTCCGTTCTTTCTCCTTGAGGAGCGCCTCTAAGCCGCGAATGCGCTCCCGCAGAATATCCTGAGCCGGTTCGCCGTCCACGGGAGCCGTGGAAACCAGCGCTTGGCCCGGATCGACGAGCGCTTCGGCCAAGTCTTCCTCCAGGGGCCGATCCGCAGACTTCTTAGTTCCCGCCCGTCCGAAATTTCGTGTGCTTTTCACCATCCTCGACCCACTCGCTTCCATCCCGCCCCGCCGAGCGCCCATCATCCGTCGATTACCGGTATAATAGTCGCCTTTTCACGGACAATGTGCAAGCTCGTCCGAGCATCGGCGCTCCCCCAATGAAGTTAATCCCTTCGCTCCCCCCACGGCCCGGCCAGCATCGGCGGATCGGCAAACTCACCGGCGCTAGCGATGCGTTAGCCCTAGCGCAGTTGGCGAAAGACTGTCGGCCTTTAGTCGTCATTACGGAAACCGCTGGGGACGCCCAGCGCTTGCGGGAAGAAATCGGCTATTTCACACCGCAAACAACCGTGCGCCTACTACCGGACTGGGAGACGCTGCCCTACGATATTTTTTCTCCCCACCAAGATTTGGTGTCGGAACGGCTATCCACCCTGTACCAAGCCATGCAAGGCCGCTGCGATGTGTTGATTACCGCCGCCGCCACCGCCCTTTACCGGCTGCCGCCAGTGGCTTTTCTCGCCGCCCACGCCTTCCATCTACAGAAGGGGCAAAAACTCGACGAGGGCGCGCTGCGCCATCAGCTTACCCTCGCCGGCTACCATCATGTACAGCAGGTGCTTAGCGCGGGCGAATATTGCTTTCGCGGCGGATTGATCGACCTATTCCCCAGCGGCAGCGCGCTGCCTTACCGTCTCGATCTGTTCGACGACGAGATCGAAACGATTCGCGCCTTCGACGCGGATACCCAGCGCAGCATTTACCCCGTGAACGAAATCCGGCTGCTGCCGGCGCGCGAATTCCCTCTGGACAATGACGCCATCAGCCGCTTCCGCCGCAATTTCCGCGAACAATTCGAGGGCGACCCCTCTAACAGCCGACTGTATAAGGATATTAGCCAGGGGCTTGCACCGGCTGGGATAGAATATTATCTGCCGTTGTTTTTCGACCGGACCGCCACCCTATTCGATTACCTGCCGCCAGACGCTACGTTGTGTTTTCACCATGCCGTGGGAAACGCGGTGCAGCATTTTTGGGAAGAGACCCTGTCCCGCTACCGGCTGCTTGCCGGCGGCCATGACCGTCCGCCGCTGCCGCCAACGGAGCTATTCCTGCCAGTAGAGGCCTTTTTCACCGCGGCCAAACCTTATCCCCGAATCGAACTGATCGCCCCTAGCGAAGAAGGCGGAAAAGCCTGGGCCGCCGACACCCGCACGCCGCCCTCTCTGGAAGTAGAGCGCCGCGCCGCCGATCCCTGGGCAAAATTGCGCCACTTCCTGGACACATTCGGCGGCCGCACGCTGCTCTTGGCGGAAGGCCCTGGCCGGCGCGAAACAATGCAGCAAGCGTTACGGGAATATCGACTACAGCCGGCGCCGTGCGGCGGCTTCGATGATTTCCTTGCCGCCGACGACCCGTTCATGCTGGGCGTCGCCCCCTTATCCGATGGGTTTATCCTCCCTGGCGAACAACTCGCCATCGTCACCGAGCGCGAACTCTACGCCCAAGAAGCCCGTCAACCGCGGCAGCGGGAGGGGCGCCGGCGGAGCGCCTCGGAATATATGCTGCGCGACTTAAGCGAGATTAAGATCGGCGACCCGGTGGTCCATGAGCAGCACGGCATCGGCCGTTATCAAGGGCTAGCGAACCTCGATTTAGGAGAGGGCGCGACCGAGTTTCTCGCACTGGAATATGCGGGCGCCGATAAACTGTATGTACCGGTCTCTCAGCTTCATCTCATCAGCCGCTATTACGGCGCGGCGCCGGAAGCGGCGCCGCTGCATAAACTCGGCAGCGGACAGTGGGAAAAGGCGCGGCGCCGGGCATTAAAACAAGTACGCGACACCGCCGCCGAGCTGCTTCACCTATACGCATTGCGCGCCGCGCGCAACGGCCGCGCCTTTCCGCTCAGTCCGCACGATTACGAAGCATTCGCCGCGGGCTTCGGCTTCGAGGAAACGCCCGACCAAGCAGCGGCAATCGCCGCCGTCATCCAGGATATGCGCGCACCGCATGCAATGGACCGGCTCGTATGCGGCGATGTCGGCTTCGGCAAAACCGAAGTGGCGTTGCGCGCCGCATTCATCGCGGTAGCGGCGGAAACGCAAGTCGCGGTGCTGGTGCCGACCACACTGCTGGCGGAACAACATTTCCAGACATTTTCCGACCGTTTCGCCGACTGGCCGGTGAAAATTGCGGAGCTTTCCCGCTTCCGCTCGGCCAAGGAGCAAAAAGCGACGCTGGCGGACTTAGCGGCAGGGAAAATCGACATTATTATCGGCACCCATCGTCTGCTGCAAGGCGACACCCGCTTTAACAATCTGGGATTGGCGATTATCGACGAAGAACACCGTTTCGGCGTGCGCCAGAAAGAACGCCTGAAATCGCTGCGCGCCGAAGTGGACATTCTCACGCTGACCGCAACGCCGATCCCCCGGACGCTGGCGATGGCAATGGAGGGATTGCGCGAGTTTTCCGTCATCGCGACCGCCCCGCAGCGGCGCTTGGCGATTAAAACCTTCGTCTCCGGCTACAGCGATGGCGTAATCCACGAAGCCGCGCTGCGCGAGCTGAAACGCGGCGGCCAAGTCTATTTTCTCCACAATGCCGTAGAAACGATTAATGCTATGCGGGAAAAACTAGAGAAGTTACTGCCCGAGGCGCGCATCGCCATCGCGCATGGCCAAATGCCCGAACGAGAGCTGGAACGCGTTATGCGCGACTTTTACCGGCAACGCTTCAATCTGCTGTTATGCACCACGATCATCGAAACCGGCATCGACATTCCTAGCGCCAACACCATCATTATCAACCGCGCCGACCGCTTCGGCCTCGCCCAGCTACATCAATTGCGCGGGCGAGTGGGGCGCTCCCACCATCAAGCCTACGCCTATCTCCTAACCCCGGAACTAGAGGCGCTGACCCCCCAGGCGAAAAAACGCCTGGAAGCGATCCAAATGCTGGAAGACCTAGGCGCCGGCTTTTATCTCGCCATGCACGACCTGGAAATCCGCGGCGCCGGCGAGGTCCTCGGCGAGTCCCAAAGCGGCGAAATGCAAGAAGTGGGATTCAATCTCTATACCGAGATGCTCGACGCCGCGGTACAGTCCCTTAAAAACGGCAAGGAGCCCAGCATGGACGCGCTGGAGCCGCTCCACGTCACCACCGAAATCAACCTTCACGCACCGGCGCTGCTGCCGGACGATTACTGCGGCGACATTAATGAACGCCTTCAACTTTACAAACGGATGGCCCATTGCGCCTCCCTGGAAGAATTGGACGCTATCCACGAAGAACTGATCGACCGCTTCGGCTTGCCGCCCCAATCCGCCAAGTTACTGCTGGATAGCCATCGTCTGCGGCTGCTCGCCCAGCCGTTGGGCATTTTGCGCATCGACGCCGACGCCAGCGTCGTACAGCTGCATTTTGAACCCCAGTCGACCATTGATCCGGGCAAAATCATTCACCTCATCCAGCATCAGCCGAACTATCGGTTAAACGGGCCGGACCGCTTGAAAGTCTCCCTTGAATTGCCGACCATCGAGGCGCGGGTAGACGCGGTGCAATCGTTGATTAAGGAACTTGCGGCGTAGCGAACGGCGACACCGGCGGATTTTCCAGTAAAATAATGGATTTCCGCTGTCAAGGAACCGCACATGCATCTGATTCGCCCCTTCACCGGCCTGCGTCCCATTTCCTCCCGCGCCAGTGACGTAGCGGCTCCGCCCTACGACGTCCTCTCCTCCGACGAAGCGCGGCTGCGCGTCGCTGAAAAACCATGTAGCTTCCTCCATATTTCCAAACCGGAAATCGACCTGCCGGCCGCGACGTCTCCCTACGCGCCCGCAGTGTACGCCAAGGGCGCCGAAAACCTGCGCGGCATGCTGACGGAAGGTATCCTAGCGCGCGACCCGCAGCCCTATTACTACGTCTATCGCTTAATCATGGGCGACCACACTCAGACCGGGATCGTCGCCGCCGCATCGGTTCAAGACTACGATGGCAACCGCATCCGCCGTCATGAATTTACCCGCCCCGACAAAGAAGACGACCGAGTGCGCCAAATCGACGCGCTCAACGCACAGACCGGGCCAGTGCTGTTGGCGCATCCTCGCGCCCCCGAAGTAGAGACGCTGCTCGCCCACGCCGCCAGCGGTGCGCCCGATGCGGATGTCATCGCCGATGATGGGGTGCGCCACACGCTCTGGGTCGTCCGTGACAATGACGCCGCCGCCCGGCTGACCCAGGCGTTCGACGCCATGCCCACGCTCTATATTGCCGACGGTCACCACCGCTCGGCGGCCGCCTCGCGAGTCGCCGCCGCGCGCCGCGCCGCTAATCCGCAGCATACCGGCGAAGAGGATTACAATTATTTCCTGGCGGTGATTTTTCCCCACCATCAGATGAAAATTCTCGACTACAATCGCGTAGTCGCCGATCTAAATGGGATGCACAGCGACGCGCTGTTGGCGAAAATCGGCGAAAAATTCGCGATCCATCCCAGCGCGGATGCAGTCGGACCGGACAAACCGGGCGAGTTCGGCCTTTACCTTCCCGGCCAGTGGTACCGCTTGGTCATCGATCCGGCGTTGGTTCCCGTCAACGATCCGGTCGCGCGGCTCGACGTCAGCCTGCTGCAAAACCACGTGATTTCGCCATTGCTCGATATCGAAGATCCCCGCCGCGACAAGCGCATCGACTTCGTGGGCGGCATTCGCGGCCTGGGCGAGCTGGAGAAACGGGTGGATAGCGGCAATATGGCCGTCGCCTTTGCATTGTATCCGACACGAATGGAAGACTTGATGGCGGTAGCCGACGCCGGAGAAGTGATGCCGCCAAAATCCACATGGTTCGAGCCCAAACTAGCGGATGGGCTGGTTTCCCACATGCTCGATTGAACCCCGGCGCCGACCTGCCGGATCATCCGGGACGACCGATGCACCGAAGCGTCCAAGAGGAGATAATCCCGCGCCTTGCCCGCCGCCCCGCCAGCCGCCCCGATAAATAGTCGGTAACCTGCTTACTGGCCGTGCGGCGCATGGCGGCAATCGGCAGCGACTGGCCAGGGCATGCCTA
>DOVS01000197.1 GCA_003519965.1 Betaproteobacteria bacterium | reverse complement strand
GGAGAATCCCTTGCCTCGGCCGTTGCCAACGAACGCGGCGGACGCCGCGCTGGCGCGGCTGGCGCGCTGGGAGCGGCGCAGCGGCGAAGCGGTCGCGCCGATTCGCGACGACTTGCGCCGCACCATGCAACAGTATTGCGGGGTCTTCCGCACCCAAGCAATGCTGGACGAAGGCGTGCGCCGGATGGAGGCCATTCGCGAGCGCTTGCAATTCGCCGCCTTGCAAGACGACAGCCAGGCGTTTAACACCATGCGTATCGAAGCGCTGGAAGTGGAGAACTTGGTGGAAGTGGCGCGCGCCACGCTGGTCGCGGCGGCGGCGCGCTTAGAGAGCCGCGGCGCGCATAGCCGCGACGACTATCCTCAGCGGGACGACGATCATTGGCTCAAGCATTCGCTGTATTTTCTGGAGGACGGCGCGCTCGATTACAAACCCGTGCGGTTGAAGCCGCTGACGGTGGAAGGTTTTCCGCCGCAGCCGCGAATTTATTGAGCGCCTAGACTATCGGCCGGGATCGAAGGGAAAATTATGCGTTTTTCGATTTACCGTTATAACCCCGATACGGGCGATCCGCCAACCATGCAGGACTATACGCTGGAAACCGGCGACGGCGAGGGGAAAATGCTGCTGGACGCCTTGTTGCTGCTTAAGGAGCAAGACGAGACGCTGACGTTCCGCCGTTCCTGCCGTGAAGGCGTATGCGGCTCCGACGCCATGAACATCAACGGGCGCAATGGATTGGCGTGCATGACGCCGCTTGCCGGGTTGAAGCAGCCGGTGGCGCTGCGCCCCTTGCCGGGATTGCCGGTGGTGCGCGATCTCATCGTGGATTTGACATTATTCTATCGGCAATACCGTTCGATCAAGCCGTATCTGATTAACGACGATCCCGAGCCGGAAATCGAGCGCTTGCAAACACCCGGGGAGCGCGCCGAATTAGACGGCTTGTACGAATGCATCCTGTGCGGCTGTTGTTCCGCCGCCTGCCCGTCGTTTTGGTGGAATCCCGACAAGTTCATCGGTCCCGCCGGGCTGCTGCAAGCCTACCGGTTTATCGCGGACAGCCGCGATCGCGCGGCCAACGAGCGGTTGGACTGGTTGGAAGACCCCTACCGGCTGTTTCGTTGCCACAGCATTATGAGTTGCGTGGACGCCTGCCCCAAGGGGCTGAACCCAACGCAGGCCATCGGTAAAATCAAGGCGCTGCTGGCGCGGCGTACTGCGTGAGACCGGAAGACGCCGCATTAAACGGCTTACGCTGGCGTTGCCGCCGCGGCATGCTGGAACTGGATGTGGTGCTGGCGCAATTCCTGGCGCGCCATGACGGCGCGCTGACCTTGGCGGAGCGGGAGGCGTTTAGCGCACTGCTCGAACTGCCCGATCCCGTATTATGGGATTTGATTATTGGCAAGGCGCAAAGCGATAATACAAGGCTCGCGCGGATTCTGGAGTGGCTGCGGGCGGCCTGAACGCCCGCCGCGCGGCGACGAACCATTGCCCGCCCGGCGCGATCCGGGGGGAGGAGAAAAGAATATGCAACGCAAAGTGACGCTGAATTTCAATAACGGCTCGCCGCCGGTCGAGTTGCCGGTATTGTCGGGCACCTTGGGACCGGATGTCATCGACATCCGGCCGCTGAGCAAGCACGGTTATTTCACGCTCGACCCGGGATTTCTGGCAACCGCCAGTTGCGCCTCCGCCATTACCTTTATCGATGGCGAGAAAGGGCTGCTCTATTACCGCGGTTATCCCATCGAACAACTGGCGGAGCATTCCGATTTTCTGGAAGTGTGTTACTTGCTGCTTTACGGAGAATTGCCGACGGCCGGGCAGAAAGAGAAATTTGACGCCACCGTGTACAACCACACCCTCGTACACGACCAATTGAGCTACTTCTTCCGTGGTTTCCGCCGCGACGCCCATCCCATGGCGGTCATGGTCGGAGTGGTCGGGGCGTTGTCCGCCTTCTATCATGACTCGCTGGACATCAGCGATTCGCGCCACCGCGAAATTTCGGCGTTTCGTCTAATCGCCAAGGTGCCGACCATCGCCGCCATGTGCTACAAGTACTATGTCGGCCAGCCGTTCATGTACCCTCAAGACCGCTTGGGTTATGTGGGCAGCTTTCTGCACATGATGTTCGCCACCCCGTGCCGTTCCTATGAACCGAATCCGGTGCTAGTGCGGGCGCTGGAACGAATACTGATTCTTCACGCCGACCATGAGCAGAACGCCTCGACCTCGACGGTGCGTTTGGCCGGGTCCAGCGGCTCCAATCCCTTTGCCTGCGTCTCCGCGGGAATCGCCTGCTTGTGGGGGCCGGCGCATGGCGGCGCGAACGAAGCGGTGCTGGCGATGCTGGCGGAGATTGGCGACGTATCGCGCATCGGCCACTGCATCGAGCGCGCCAAAAACAAGGAAGACGCCTTTCGGCTGATGGGCTTCGGCCATCGCGTCTACAAGAACTTCGATCCGCGGGCGACGATCTTGCGAGATGCCGTCGAAGAAGTGCTCGCCGAGATGGGAACCAANNATGGGCTTCGGCCATCGCGTCTATAAAAACCGGGATCCGCGCGCGGAAATCATGCGCCGCACCTGCCATGAAGTGTTGGACGAACTGGGGCTGAACGACGACAAATTATTTAAGATCGCCCTCAAGCTGGAAAAAATCGCCCTCGAGGACGAATACTTTATCG
>DOVS01000049.1:5970-6346 GCA_003519965.1 Betaproteobacteria bacterium | reverse complement strand
GGCGGCGGCGGCGGGGTGGGTGTTCGCGGTGGATCCTACGTCGGCGGACGCTTCTTGCATCGGCGGCAATGTCGCCATGAACGCCGGTGGCAAGAAAGCGGTGTTGTGGGGCACAACGTTGGATAATCTGGCATCGTGGCGGATGGTTACGCCCGCCGCCGAGTGGATCGAGGTGGAGCGCCTGAATCATAACTTGGGGAAGATCCACGATGCCGAAACAGCCCGTTTCCGCATTACCCGTTTCCGTAAGGACGGCAAGACGCCCAAGGGGGAGGCGCGGCTGTTGGAAATCCCCGGCGGCCGCTTCCGCAAGCATGGGCTGGGCAAGGACGTCACCGATAAATTCCTGAGCGGTTTGCCCGGCGTCCAGAAAGAT
>DOVS01000049.1:2114-5952 GCA_003519965.1 Betaproteobacteria bacterium | reverse complement strand
TCGTATGCCCGCCTATACGCGCACCGTTTGCCTGGAATTTTTCGGCCAAGTTCGCGACGCGGTGCCCGCTATCGTCGAGATCAAGCGCTATCTCGACGGCCACGCCAGCGCGACGCTCGCCGGCTTGGAGCACTTGGACGCGCGCTACGTTAAGGCGGTTGGCTACGCGACCAAGGCAAAACGGCCGGGACGGCCGAACATGGTGTTGATCGCCGATATTGCGAGCGACAGTGAAGCGGCGGTCGGCGAAGCGGCTTCCCGGGTGGTGCGTTTTGCTAACGCGCGGGACGGCGAGGGATTCGTGGCGGCGAGCGCCGAGGCGCGCGCCAAATTTTGGCTCGACCGCGCCCGCACCGCCGCCATCGCCGTTCACACTAACGCCTTTAAGATTAACGAGGACGTGGTGATTCCGCTGGAACGGCTCGCCGATTACTCCGACGGGGTGGAGCGCATCAATATCGAGTTGTCCATCCGCAACAAGCTGAAGCTGCTGGACGAACTGGATACGTTTTTTCAAGGCGAATTGCCGCTGGACCAGTACAACGGCGCCGTGCCCGACGCGGAAATGGCCGCTTCCCGGCGAGAGCGGGCCATCGTCCTGCTGCGGGAAACCCGGCAGCGCTGGTCAGGGTTGCTGGATCACCTGGATGCCTCTCCCGCCCACGATGAACCGGAACCGGAAAACCGGGCGGACAGCGTGTTTCACGCGTTGCAAACCCATGCCGTCCGCGTTTCCTGGAAACAGGAAATACGCGAGGCGTTGCAGCGGATTTTTACCGGCCGCGAATACCAGCCGGTGTTGGCGCAATGCGACGCCATCCATCAACAGGTGTTGAAAAGCCGGGTGTTCGTCGCGTTGCACATGCACGCGGGGGACGGCAACGTCCACACGAATATTCCAGTCAATTCCGACAATTACGACATGTTGCAGCAGGCGAACCAGGCGGTGGCGCGCATCATGGCGCTGGCGGGCGGCCTCGGCGGAGTGATTTCCGGCGAGCACGGCATTGGCCTGACGAAGTTGGAATTTCTCGATCCGGCGGCGGTCGAGGCGTTTGCCGGCTATAAGCGGCAAGTCGATCCCGAGGGCCATTTCAATCGTGGCAAGTTGATGGCGGGCGCCGATTTGTCCAACGCCTACACCCCCAGTTTCAGTTTATTGGAACTGGAAAGCCTGATTATGGAGCAAAGCGAAATCGGCGGCATTGCCGACATGATTAAGGATTGCTTGCGTTGCGGAAAGTGTAAGCCGGTGTGCAACACGCACGTACCCCGCGCCAATTTACTCTATAGCCCGCGCAACAAAATTCTCGCCGCCAGTTTGCTGATCGAGGCGTTTCTCTATGAGGAGCAGACCCGGCGCGGGGTGTCCATCAAGCATTTCGACGAGTTCGGCGATGTCGGCGACCATTGCACGATTTGCCATAAGTGCTTGAATCCTTGCCCGGTCAACATCGATTTCGGTGATGTATCCATCGCCATGCGCGGTTTTCTACGTAAACAAGGCAAGAAAAAATTCAATGCCGGCGGATTTGCCGCGTTGTTGTTTCTCAACGCGACCGATCCGCGCTGGATTAAGACAATCCGCCTGGGGATGATCGGCTGGGGCTATCCCTTGCAACGGCTGGGTTACCGACTGGCGAAGCGCCTCGGCCTGTTGCGTCCGATTCAGAAACATCCTCCCGCTACTGTCGGCGCTTCTCTCAAAGGGCAGGTCATCCATTTGATGAGTAAGCCGATGCCGGCGCATATGCCGGGGCAGACGGCGCGCGCGCTGCTCGGCCTGGAAGACAAAACCGTGGTGCCGGTGTTGCGCGATCCCACTAAGCCGGCGGAGGAGACGGAGGCGGTGTTTTATTTTCCCGGTTGCGGTTCGGAACGGCTCTTCAGCCACGTGGCGCTAGCGACGCAGGCCATGTTATATGCGGTTGGCGTGCAGACCGTGTTGCCGCCGGGCTATCTGTGCTGCGGTTATCCGCAAACCGCCGCCGGTTGCGACACCAAGGGGCAGGAACTGATTACCGCTAACCGCGTTTTATTCCATCGTGTCGCCAACACCTTGAATTATCTCGATATTAAAACGGTGATCGTTTCTTGCGGTACTTGTATGGATCAACTGTTGCAATACCAGTTCGATAAAATTTTCCCCGGCTGCCGTTTGCTGGACATTCACGAATACCTAATGGAGAAGGGCGTGACCCTGGATGGCCAGGAGGGAGCGCGCTATTTGTATCACGATCCATGCCATACGCCGATGAAAACTTACCCGCCGTCGCAGGTGGTCAGCCGTTTGCTGGGTGCTAGCGTCACCCTCAACGATCGCTGCTGCGGCGAAGCGGGCACCTTGGCGGTGAGCCGCCCGGATATTTCCACTCAGGTCCGTTTTCGCAAGCTGGAGGAGATCCACCACGACGCGGCGCTGCCGGAAGCGCCGCGCCCCGCTAAAATTCTCACTTCTTGCCCATCTTGTTTGCAAGGATTGTGGCGCTACCGCGACGACACCGGGCTGGACGCGGATTACGTCGTGGTCGAAATAGCCCGTCACTTGCTGGGAGAGGACTGGCAAGCGGAATACCTCGCTAAGGTCGGCCAGGGAGGGATTGAGCGTGTTCTGTTGTAACGGCGCGTCTTGCCGGCTAAACGCATTGACGCTCTACGCGCCCCTCGCTAAGATGAGATGGCGCTGAGGAAAGGGGATCGGGATGCCGTGCGAATTGTGCGATCAGCCGGGGGGAGAAACCCTGTGGCGGGATAGCTGCTGCCGGGTGGTTCAAGTGGATGATCCCGATTATCCTGGGGTTTGCCGCGTTGTTTGGAATGCGCACGTCGCGGAAATGACCGATCTGCCGCCAGACGACCAAGCGCATTTGATGGCGGTGGTGTTTGCCGCCGAAGCTGCGGTGCGCCAGGCGATGGCGCCGGACAAAGTAAATCTGGCGAGCCTGGGCAATGTTACACCGCATATGCACTGGCACGTGATCCCTCGTTTTCGGAACGACCGTCACTTCCCCTTGCCGGTGTGGGGGCCGCCGCAACGCACCGCACTCATCGCGCGCACGGGCGCGGACGCCATTCGCGAACGGCTGATTTTTCTACTGGGAGAGGGCGCGGTCTGATGTCATCCATTGCGCCTGTTAGCCGGAGCGGACGCCGCGCGCCGCAGTTTCAGGATAAGCCGTCGTGCCGGGCATGGGTGCGCGCGCTGCCGTTGACCAACGTGCAGCTATCCCACACCACGCTGCACACACAGCTGAGATTGCTGAACCACCACGCCGCCGCGCCGCTGGAGCGGCTCAAGATGATGGAGGAGCTGCGCGAAGCGGCGGCGTTTCTGCAAGGAGAACTCGGCCGGCAATATTGGTCGCAGGCGGCGCCGTTGAACTATAGCGGGCAAGCGGCGTGGGATAGCGTTGCCGAGTTATGGCGGGAAATCCTGGACGGCTACCGTATTTGCCTAAACGAAGGCCGCGGCGATGCGGCGATGACCGCCTATATTCCTCTCGCCACCCAGCGCTGCCTGCGTTACGGCGGTTTGCTGGCGCTGGAGTCCTATCGTGTTTACCGTGAGCTTCCCGCGGCGCTGTGGGAGGATCTGCATGCCTTTTATCGATTTGCCGAGGGCAAGGGATTCGCCGCGCAGCCTGTCAAGGACCGCCTTAGCCAGGCAGGCTCCTCCAGTACTTGCCAAGGCGTCTACCTACAGACGGTGCTGATTCACTTAGCGAATCCGTATCAATTTACCCCCAAGCAACTGGCCATCGTCTATCGTTGGCTGGATGCGTGGGCGGTGCGGGCGGAGTTGCTGCCGGCTGGCGGAATACCGTCCCAGCCGGCAGCG
>DOVS01000049.1:0-2078 GCA_003519965.1 Betaproteobacteria bacterium | reverse complement strand
TGGTCGATATCGGCGGCGACGCGCCGCCTAATCATGAAAGCGGGACATTGACGGCGCCGCGTTACTTGGACACCCGCCGTTTGGCGGCGACCCTGAAAAAACGCATCTATCGATTGCAGCAGGGGGATCGGCCGGCGGCCATCGGTTTGGGTGCGGACTGCGCTCAGCCTGGCTGCGCGCGGCTGCTCGCGCAAGTTTACCACTATTGGACCCGGGGGCGGCCGCAGCGGTTATTGCCTCGCCGGCACGCCTCGCCGCGCGCGGAGCTGTGTTTTGGCCTCGACGCCGCTTATTTTCATACCGCTGGCGGCAAGGCGTTTACCCAGCCGCAGCGGGAAAGCGGTCTAAAACGGGATGACTTGGAGGATTTGCGGCTACTCGGCCGCGCCGCCGCGGCGTCTGCGCCGGCGGTTTCCACGGCGGCGGACGCACCGTTGGAAGTCTGGGAAATCCGGGATGAAAGCGCCTTGGGTTTCGGTCTCTTGCGCCATCCCCGCCAGGGCGCGCCGGTGGCGCAGAATCAGCTGGTTGCGGTGCGTCCTTTCGATGGCAAGCGCTTTGCTTTGGGAACGATCCGCTGGTTGACCATCGGCGCGGATAACGACATGCAGGCGGGCATTCGTATGTTCCCCGGTGTTCCCGTTCCCCTGGCGGCCCGGCCTTGGCCATGCGACCCGGAAACCGAGCGTTTCTCCCCCGTCTTTCTCTTACCAGCGGTGGCGGCGGTGCATAGCGTGGAAACTTTGGTGCTGCCCCCGGAGATTTACCGCCAGGGTCAATTGGAGGTGGTGGCGGCGGAAGCGCAGTACACGGTGACGTTGACCGGCTTGCTGGAAAAAGGGCGGGGCTATGTCTTGGCGGCGTTTACTTGTCCAGCCACTGTTCGATAGGCTGCGGTTTGCCGATGAGGTAGCCTTGGGCGTAATTGATGCCGACCCGGCGGATTTGCTCCAGTTTTTCCTCGGTGTCGACAAATTCCGCAACCGTTGGAATTTGCAGGGCGTCGGCCAGTCCTTGCACTGCGTAAAGCAATTCCTTGTTTTCGCTGTGCATGCTGCGCAGCAGGCTGCCGTCGATCTTAAGATAGTCCACGTCCAGCTGGGTGAGCGTTTGCAACGAACTGTAGCCGACGCCGAAGTCGTCGAGGGCGAAATGGCAGCCGAATTGCCTGGCGCGTTCGATGAAGCGTTTGGCGTCGTTGGGCTCGTCGATGGCGGTGGATTCGGTAATCTCCAGGATCAGCCGGGAAGCGAGTGTCGCATTGGCTTCCAGTATGTCGCAAATATGGTTCTTGAGTGTGGTGTTGCTCAAGGTATAGCCCGATAGGTTGGATGAAATAACCCAGGTGGGATGCTGGGTGAGCATTTCCAGCACCGCCTCCAGCATGGCGATGTCGATTTCGCCGATCAGGCCGAAGCGCTCGGCGTAAAGGACGAATTCGCCGCTGTCCGACAGCGTGTCTTCCAGCCATAGCCGGGCCAGCGCTTCGTAATGGCTGATGGCGTCATCCGCTAGCCGCAGGATGGGCTGGAGCACCGGCACGATCGCTTTGTGCGTGATGGCCGTGGAGATTCGCTCCATCCATTCCGCGTCCTTGCGGTAACGGTCGATGTCCGGCATGGCGTGGGCGAACAGCGCCAGCCGGTTACGTCCGCGGCGTTTGGCCTCGAATAGCGTCGCATCAGTGTGGCTGATGAGCATTTCGGCGGACAGTTGCGTTTCATGGTCGAAATAAATGCCGCCGATGCTGCACGTAACGTGGAGGGTGTCGCCGTGATGCGGGAAATGAATGGCGGGGATATGGCGCAGCAGCCGTTCCGCTTCTTTTCGCCCCTCCTCTAAATTGCGGTTTTTGAGCAACAGCAGGAATTCGTCGCCGCCGAAGTGGGCGAGCCGGTCGCCCGGTGCGATCATGTTGTACAGCTCTAAGGTTAAATGCTTGAGAAATTGGTCGCCTATGGAATGGCCGTAGCGGTCGTTAATGCGTTTGAAGTGGTCGAGATCGATGGAGAGTACGATGCCCGGTTGCCCGGATTCGAGGTGTTGATTGAGCAGGCGAGTGAATTCCTGCCGGTTGA
>DOVS01000127.1:5203-5518 GCA_003519965.1 Betaproteobacteria bacterium | reverse complement strand
CCATGGCCCCGGCCAAGCGGGTTTTACCCTGATCGTCCACCGCCCCGTCCGCTGGCGGCGTTTTACGCTTGCCCGGTTGCTGGAGCGCTTTTGCGGCGGCATCGTCCAGGGATTGGCGCAACTCGGCATTACACCGGCATTTAACGCATTGAACGACGTGGAAATCGAGGGGCGCAAAATTGCCTCCGCTTTCGGCGCCGTCCACGGGGATTCGCTGTTACTACACGGAACGGTGCTGCTGGAGATCGACATCAAAACGATGCTGGAGGCGCTGCGCGCGCCCACCGAGAAGCTCTCCACGGACGGACTCGGCGC
>DOVS01000127.1:0-5164 GCA_003519965.1 Betaproteobacteria bacterium | reverse complement strand
CCTAGGCGATCGCCATCACCGCATCTCCATTCAACAAGCGCTGGCCGAGGGCGTCGCCGACGCCGCTGGGCTGCGTCTTCACGATAGCGCCATTCCAGACGCTGCTTCCCCGCCATTGCCCGCCGACGCCGATGGGGATATTAATCGTATCCGCTGGCGGCGGAAAGCGCCCGAAGCATTATGGCAAACGTCCGGCGGAACGCTCCATGCCCGATTGACGGTAGCGGAGACTCGCTTGTGCCGGCTGGAATTCGCCGGCGATCTACAATTGCAGCCCAGCGACTGGTTGTGGCGGCTGGAACAACGGCTTGCCGGCGTCTCCCTCGCCGAACTGCGGCCGCAAATCGAGCGCTTTTGCCGCGAAGCGCCGTGGGACGCGCCGGGCTTTGGGGAAAAAGATATCGTGCAAGTCGCGGAACTGGCGGCGGCGCAATGGTCTCTAGGCAAGACATTGGCGTTGAACGCCGCGCAGACCCATGCGCTCATGACGTTCGCCGCCGCCCCTCAAGCCAGCGCGGCCGCCTTAACCCAAGCGCAAGCGCTGCTAGTGCCTTACTGCGCCAAACCGGGCTGGTGCAAATGGCGGCATCGCGAAGATTGCATCGAATGCGGCAAATGCGCGGTCGGGGAAGCTTACCGGTTGGGGCGGGAGCGAGGGCTTGCCGTGACGACAATCCTTAACTACGCGCATTTGGAAGCCACGCTCGCCCGCCTTAAGCAAGAAGGCGCCGCCGCTTATTTGGGGATGTGCTGCCGGGCGTTCTTCCAGAAACGCCACCGCGCTTTCCGCCAAGCGGGCTTGCCCGCGATTCTCATGGACATCGGCGGCGCCAACTGCTATCGCTTGAAACAGGAAGATCAAGCCTATGCCGGCCAATTCCAAGCCGAGGCCCGCATTGACTTACCGCTGTTGCGTCATGCCTTGCAGGCGCTGCCCCGCCGCACCGGGCGTGCGAAATAACACAATCGCGCCAACCGACACACCCAGAAGGATCGGCGCGTTGCCGTTTTTCAGCAACTTAGCCTCTGGCCCGATTATTGCTGCCTTGCGGCGTTGCTATCGCCGAACCTAAAACCATCGAGTGGGACAAATGAAAATAACACGCTGGATTAGCGCCGCCCTCGCCGTCATCCTTTTAATCGCCGGAGGGTTCTATTGGCTGTCGATGAACCATCCCTCGCCGAACAGCGCTGGCGCGCCGCAAGGTGGTGATTTTACCTTGCAGTCGGCGGACGGACCGCGATCGCTTCACGACTTCCGCGGTAAAGTCGTTCTCCTGTATTTCGGCTATACCTTCTGCCCGGATATTTGCCCCACGACGTTAACGCTCATTGGCCAAGCGCTATCCTCGCTAAGCCCGGCACAGCAAGCACAGATCCAGGGAATCTTCGTCACTGTCGATCCCGCGCGGGATACCGCCCAAAAGATGAAGGCGTACGTTCGTTATTTTTATCCCGGCCTCATTGGCCTGACGGGCAATCCGCAGGAAATCGCCGCCGTCGCCCGGCGCTACGGCGTCGTTTATCGTAAGCATAAGGAAAAAAGCGGCGGTTACCTGATCGATCATAGTGCATTTATCTATCTAATCGGACGCCATGGGAAACTCCGTCGAACGCTGCCTCATGGCGCGCCGGCGGCGGCGATTGCCGCTGCGCTGCGCCAGCTGCTCCAACAACCCTGATTTTTTAACGCACCAACCATTAAGGATCTATTTATGTTATCTAAATTCGCCTCTCTAGCCTGCGCCTGCGCCCTCTTCTCCACCGCCTATGCACCGGCGGCCCTAGCGAGCGCCGCCAGCAGCATCCGAATCTCTCACCCCTATGTGACGGCGGTCGCGCCGGGCCAAACCAATAGCGCCGCGTTCCTCGTCCTAAAAAATACCAGCGCCCACGATCACGCCCTAGTCAGCGCCAGCAGTCCGGCAGCGGAAATCGTGCAGTTGCACACCCATTTACACGTCAACGGGATGATGGAGATGCGCCAAGTCAAGCAAATCCCCATTAAGGCCCATAGCAAAACCATGCTCAAGCACGGCGGCTTTCATATCATGCTGATTCACCTCCGCAAACCGCTAAAACCCGGCGAACAGGTGCCGCTCACCCTCACTTTCGAGGATGGCAGCCATCAAAAAATCAGCGCCCCAGTCGTTAAACTCAGCGACACACTAAAGTCCATGCCGATGAAGATGGACAGGCATCATTAATCCGTCCCGCAACCCATTTCAACATCCTGGCGCTCGAGCGGCGCGGGGCGCGCCGCTTAGCATCCACGGGGTGTACGGCGAAGCCGTCGCCCCGCCTTCCCTCCCTCGCGGCAGCCGCAGACGTTGCATTCCCGCGACATGCCCGCTACAATCGATAAATATCGATTTATTTAGTATTTTCAATTAGGTGAAACCACTTTTCCCCTCTTAGTTATAGGGTTGTTTCCAAAAACCTGGATGAAGCAGACCGTCAGTCCCCCGCCCTCCGCAGCCAACCTCAAAAAAGCGCAAGGAACCTACAAGATTCCCGCCTTGCGCATTTTGTCCGAGATTTCCAGCAGTTTGTCGAGCGACAGCACGCTGGAGGAATTGCTGCGGCGCTTCCTGGGAACGCTCACCAAGCTGGCCGGCGCCGACGCCGGGGCGGTCAGAGTGCTGACCACGGACGGCAAGCGTTTACGCTTGGTCGGCGCGGTGGGGTTGCCGCCGGACGTTATTGACCGCGAGCGCTATATCGATCTGGAATGCGGCGTGTGCGGGAAGGCGGCGCAAGCTTCTCAGGCGCAATCGGTGCATTACAGCCAAGACCTGAAAATTTGCACCGAGCGCTCCTCGCTGCATTATTTTGGCAACCAGTGCAAGCGCGTCGTTGCCGTGCCGCTGCGTTACAAGGGAAAGTTATTGGGCGTCTATAATCTGTTCTTGGCCCACGACCAGGCGGTGCCCGAAGAGGTCGCGTTGCTGTTCCACTCCATTAGCGAGCATCTCGGCATGGCCCTCGAAAACGCCCGACTGACCCGGGAAAATATACGGATTACCTTGATGAACGAGCGCCAAATGCTGGCGAATGAAATTCATGACTCCATGGCGCAAACCCTCGCTTACATGAAAATGCGCATGTCCCTGCTGCGGGACGCCATGCATAACGGCAACGAATCCAAAACCGAGAAATATCTGGAAGAAGCCAACCAGGCGCTTAATTCCGCTTATACTGAGCTACGCAGCCTCATTACCAACTTTCGCAACCGCATGGACCCGCGTGGCTTACTGCCCGCCTTGCAGGAAATGGTCGATTCCTGCCAGGAACGGACGCATATCGATATCGATTTTCAGAATCATACCCCTGATTTAAATCTGACGCCCGACCAGGAAGTCCAAGTCTTTCATATTATTCAGGAAGCGTTATCCAATATCGTCAAGCATGCTTCCGCGCGGCACGTCCAAGTATCCATCGCGCTGCAAGGGGACTGCTACGCCGTCACCGTGGAGGACGACGGCATTGGCTTGGCGGATCGCGTCCCCTCCCCCGATTCCGATATGCATTTCGGCCTTTATATTATGCGAGAGCGCGCTCAACGCATCAGCGGCAGTATCATGATCGATAATCTAGAGAACAACGGCACCCGGGTGAAATTAACCTTCCCCGTCATGTCGGCGGCCGCAAGGGAAACCCGCTAATGCGCGATCCGATCAAAATCATGCTGATCGACGACCATACCCTATTCAGAATGGGTCTGGCGGAATTACTCGAACAATATCAAGATATCGAAGTGATCGGCATCGCCGGCACGCCGGACGAGGCCCGCCTACTGCTCAATGCGCAATCCCCCGATGTGGTGCTCATGGATTTACATATTCCGCCGACGAATGGCATCGATCTCTTTTGCCAACTGCGCAAGGAGGGATTCGCCACCCCCACGCTGATACTAACGGTCAGCGACGCCGAGGAAGACCTAGCGTCTGCCCTGCGCGCCGGCGTCCAGGGCTATCTACTCAAGGATATGGAGCCGGACACCGTGGTCAGCGCTATCCGCCAAGCAGTCAAGGGCGAAACGGTGGTGGCGCCGGGAATGACCCAAAAACTGGTGGAATTGCTTAAGCAGGATCCGCAGCATAAACCGGGCAGCGGGCCTAACGCGCTCACGCAGCGCGAACGCCAAATCCTCTCGCATCTCGCTCAAGGGGAAAGCAACAAAGTCATTGCGCGCGCACTGGATATCAGCCATGATACGGTCAAGCTGCATGTACGGCACATCCTCTCTAAACTCAGCCTAAGCTCGCGAGTGGAGGCCGCCGTATTTGCGGTGGAGCATAAGCTCGTCCAGCCCCGTTCTTCCTCGCCGGATAATATTTCTCAACATTAGCCAGATTTCCTCTCTACTCAGTTTAGCCTATGGATTTTTTCCCTATTTTTCTGCATCTTAAGGGCAAACGCTGCCTGGTTGTCGGCGGTGGAGAAGTCGCCGCCCGCAAAACCGGTTTACTGCTTCAGGCCGGCGCCAACGTCAGCGTCGTCGCGCCGGAGCTTGGCAACACGCTTTCCCGCCTTACCGCCGAAGGAGCTGTCGATTATCGGCCAACCCATTTTTCCCTCGACGATATTGGCGAGGCGGCCGTCATCATTGCCGCGACCAACGACGAAACGGTCAACCAGGAAGTTTCCCGCGCCGCCCAGCAACGGAACATCCCGGTCAACGTCGTGGATAACCCGGCGCTGTGCTCTTTCATCATGCCGTCGATTATCGACCGTTCGCCAATCATGGTGGCGGTCTCCAGCGGCGGCGCCTCGCCGGTGCTCGCCCGCCTGCTGCGCGCCCGCCTAGAAACGCTCATTCCCTCCGCCTATAGCCGTCTGGCTAAGCTGACCCAGCGTTTCCGCGATACCGTAAAACGGCATTTCACTGCCCCCGCCATGCGCCGTATGTTCTGGGAAAAAGTGCTTCAGGGCAGTGTGGCGGAATTGGTTTTCTCCGGTCAGGACGATAAAGCCGAAGCACTGCTGCAAGCGCAACTCGCCGCAGAGGCAGGCGGCAGCGTCCCGCAAGGCGAAGTTTATTTGGTGGGCGGCGGTCCGGGAAACCCGGATTTACTGACCTTCCGCGCGCTGCGGCTGATGCAGCAAGCCGATGTGATTGTTTATGACCATTTGGTTTCCCCGGAAGTACTGGAACTTGCCC